>CAMCFW010000016.1 GCA_945874195.1 Chryseobacterium gleum | reverse complement strand
AGAAATATCTCGACACGAAACCTTTCACCGTTGAATTGAACTCGAACAATGCAGGCGAAAACGCCAACCGACTGATCGCCTTGGCAAACGAACACAGATTATGAGCACAGAAGACATCAAACTCACCCAATTCTCGCATGGTTCGGGTTGCGGGTGCAAGATTTCGCCACAGGTTTTGGAACAGATCCTTTCGTCAACCGAAAAGCCAGCCAACTTCCCTGACCTGTTGGTTGGAAACGCCACGCGGGATGATGCTGCCGTTTACCGGATTGAAGGTGATAAGGCCATTATCAGCACAACGGATTTCTTTATGCCGATCGTTGATGATGCGTTCCAATTCGGTGGAATTGCATCGGCCAATGCCCTTTCGGATGTATATGCCATGGGCGGAAAACCGCTGATGGCGATTGCCATTCTGGGTTGGCCTGTCGATAAAATTCCAACCTCAGTAGCGCAGCAGGTGATGGAAGGTGCGCGTGCCATTTGTGCCAAGGCGAATATTCCGTTGGCGGGCGGTCATAGTATCGATTCACCCGAGCCGATCTTCGGACTGGCTGTGACAGGAATCGTTGACCTTCCGAATCTGAAAACGAACAGTCGCGCACAGGTTGGCGACCTGATCTACCTGACCAAACCATTGGGCGTTGGTATTATGAGTGCCGCCCAGAAACGGGGAAAAGCGGAGGTGAACGATCATCAGCGGGCGGTTGAACAAATGCTGGAACTGAACAGTTTCGGTGGGGTTGTTTCTCAATTGAAAGGCGTTTCAGCCATAACAGACGTTACGGGGTTCGGGCTGATTGGTCATTTGATAGAGGTCTGTGAGGGAAGTGGGGTTTCCGCGCAGATCAATTATGCGGATGTTCCGCTCATCGAGAACCTGAAGATCTATCTGGACCAGTTCATCTACCCAGATATGACAATGAAGAATTTCAGCACATATTCTTCTAAAACGACCACGCTAAGTGGCGAGCAGCTTTTCACGCTGTGCGATCCGCAGACAAGTGGTGGGCTTTTGATCTGTGTTCGTCCTGAAATAGAGCAACAATTTCTAGGCTTGGCAAAAGCGGAAGACCAACTTGTTTGGAAGATCGGGGTAATGACCGATACGGCTGAAAAAGTCGTTTCGGTTGTTTAGAATTCGAATGTCAACTTCGTATTTCCTTTTCGGGCCAGGCCACTTTTCTTTCGCCCGTCAATGTTCAGATTGACCACGTTGGTCTGGTCATCAAATGCTTCGAGCAAACATGAATTCTCCACTTGCAGCGATTTCACCTTCGCAACGTTTTTCACTTCCACGAAGCACCAGGTGGCATCCATTTCGGCCTCCTTTCCGAGGTAAACAAACGCTACTGGCTTGCCGTTGACCGTTAGTTTGAAATGCTTCTTTAGATAGTTCTCGATATGCTCGTTTGCGGCTGGTGGTTCGGCCGCTGTGCCGATCTCCATCTTGGGCGCACCGGCCTGCTGCAGGGCTACCAACAGATCATCTGTAAATAGTTTAATGGATAGTTCGAGCGTCTTCTTTTCCGCGTTGTGGTCGATCTCGGTCAACGAAAGGTGAAAATCGTGAGAAGAGAACAGAACGATCGCTATGGAAAGGAGTGCGGCCTTCATCTATTCTACCGATGTGATTATGTATTCTGTTCCGTTCATATTGAAGCTTCCGCCCGCACGTTTGCTTAACATCTGTTTGCCGATGGGCGATTGCGAAGAAACCACAAAAATGTCTTGTCCGTCAAGGTTGATCTTCCCTAGGCCCACCGCAATATAAAATTGGATGTGCTCGGTTTGGACTAAGGCGCCTTTCTGTACGGTTAATAACGTTTGTTCGGGGTTGATCTGTTCGAGCTCGCCCAACAGATTTTGAGCCTCGGCCAATTGCGCATGCAGTTTTTCCTGTTCCAGATGAATCATTGCCCGACCCGTTTCGTGTTTGTCGCCTGCGGTGCTTTTGCTTTCAGCTTGCACCGCCTGACGCATCGATTCCATCTCTTTTTCCAAGGAATTCACCTTTTCAGCGGCCAATTCAATACAACGAAGATGAAGTGTTGCTTTCATGCTCCGAAGTTAAGAGGACCGGCACATTGAAAAAACCAATTCAACGCATCATGGTTGACTCATTACGGCTTATTTATTGGTTTTTCGTGATGTTTGTGATTCATTGAATAAATGATGTATATTTGTGTCATAAATGATGTATTAGCAACCAAAAATTAAGTTAATGTATCAAAAAAGCCCCATTACAGATTGGGCCGCCATGACCGACAAGGCCATCGTGAGTCACATTTGTTCGCAGATCCGCCATATACGTCTCGAACGAAACATCACCCAAGAACAGTTGTCCGAACGCTCAGG
The DNA here is from genome assembly GCA_945874195.1 of Chryseobacterium gleum. Classification (GTDB taxonomy): domain Bacteria; phylum Bacteroidota; class Bacteroidia; order UBA10329; family UBA10329; genus UBA10329. Next base: position 12,004 of record CAMCFW010000016.1, on the reverse strand, counting down.
GCTTGGGCGCGCCACCATCAGCCGAATTGAAAAGGGACAATCCGTTTCATTGCTCACGCTTGTTCAATTGTTGCGAGCCCTGGACTCTCTCGAACTGCTGAACGCTTTCAGCCAGACCCCGCATTCATTCAGCCCAATGCAACTGCTTATGGAGCCGAAACCGCAGCGCTACCGCGCTTCCAGTATCAAAAAGGCTTCCGATAAAGGCCCGTCAGAATGGTAGTTGCGGAGGTAAATATTTGGGGAATGCGTGCTGGGGCTGTTGCGTGGAATGAAGATGGTAACCATGGCGTATTCGAATTCGACCGCGATTTCCTAAAGCTCGACCTGGATATTTCTCCGTTGAGAATGCCACTGGCCGAAGCGGTAGGCGGAAAGCGCATCTTCTCTTTTCCCTCGCTCAATCCAGAAACATTTCAAGGATTGCCGGGCATGTTGGCCGACAGCCTTCCGGACAAATTCGGAAACCGATTGATCGAAGAATGGTTGGCGCGGCAGGGTCGAACCGTCAGCAGCATGAATCCGATTGAAAAACTGTGCTACATCGGTTCGCGGGGAATGGGCGCGCTGGAGTTCAAACCGGCACTTGCGCGCTACGATGAGTCATCAGAGCCACTTCAGGTGGACGAACTCGTGCGGTTGGCAAGCGACATCCTCCATCAGCGCAATTCGCTCGAAACCAATCTTGATGAGCCGAAAAGCAACGGCATCGAGGACATTATCCGCGTAGGGACTTCGGCCGGTGGTGCACGCGCCAAGGCCGTCATCGCTTACAATCCCGAAACGGGCGATGTGCGTTCTGGTCAAGCACAGCACTCGGAGGGTTTCGACTATTGGATCATCAAATTCGATGGCGTGAGCAACGATCTGTTGGGTGATCCGTTAGGTTACGGACGCATTGAATACGCCTATCACCTGATGGCGAAAGCGTCCGGCATCAACATGACCGAATGCCGCCTGCTGGAGGAGGGCGGTCGCGCCCACTTCATGACCAAGCGTTTCGACCGTATCGGCACAGAAAAACGCCACATGCAAACACTTTGCGGCATCGCGCATTTCGATTACAACATGCCGAACGTCTATTCATACGAACAGGCATTTCAGGTAATGAGGCAGTTACGATTGCCCTATATGGATGCTGAAGAACTGTTCCGCAGAATGGTGTTCAATGTGCTCTGCTTCAATTGTGACGACCACACCAAGAACATTTCATTCCTGATGGACAAGCAGGGCGAATGGCGGCTTTCGCCAGCGTATGATGTGACCTACGCTTACCATCCCGAAAACCGTTGGCTGAAACAGCATCAGATGGCCGTGAACGGAAAACGCGAGAACATCTACCGAGCTGACATGCTGAAAGTGGCCAGCGAAATGAACATCAAAAAGCCGTTGGAGATCATTTCTTCGGTTCAGAATGCCGCTGGTAAATGGAGGGAATTTGCCGAACGAGCTTCTATTCCGGAAATTCAGGCTGCGGCAATCGACAAGCTGATCAATCCCTGATTATTTTCCCTTCTCAGCCGCCCGTTTCGCACGCTGCATCGGGTTTTCCTCTGGTCGGTCAATGCCTTTGAAAAGTTCGAAGCGGGTCGGTTCCTGCTTGGGCGGCCAGTAGTTATTGTTGCGGTCTATGTCGGCTGTTTCGAGATATGGGTCGAGCACTACACGGACAAGTTCCTTCGCAGAGAAGAAAACCTTGCTCACATTCTTATCGTTGGTCTTCCAGATTTCGGCCGGAATACGGTGCGTTTCCTTGGTTCCGTCCGCATATTCGAATTCAAGGATCACTGGCATGACAAGTTCTCCTGGTGAGGAAATGTCAATCTGGTAGTAGTTGAGGTCTGAATTGAGCAGATCCTTCTCCTTCGTTGAAAGTCGTGCCATGTAACGGTCGTAATCCTCGCTATCGAGAATGGTCCATTTAAACGGGTCGTGCTCATTATTATAGAAATCACGGGTCTTCGCATCTTTTTCCACAATGCTCTGAAATGCTTCTTCATTCCGCTTATCGCTAATGTATGGTTCCTTGGCCTCGTTCTGTTTCTTGGCCAATGGTTTTTCTACCTGCGGGTTCTTTGTGTCTGGCTTGAACCACTTCACTGCATCCAGACTCTGATCCGCATGGTCGGTGGTGTAGAACCAGCCTCTCCAGAACCAGTCGAGATCTACTCCCGATGCGTCTTCCATAGTGCGAAACAGGTCGGCTGGGCTTGGATGTTTGAAAGCCCATCTGCGTGCATATTCTTTGAATGCATAATCGAAAAGTTCGCGCCCCATGACCGTTTCGCGAAGGATGTTCAAGGCCGTGGCCGGTTTGCCGTAAGCATTGTTCCCGAACTGAAGAATGCTTTCGCTGTTGGTCATTATGGGCACCAACCCCGATTTGTCTCCCTTCATGTAATCGACAATGTTCGGAGCGGGGCCTCTTCTGGCAGGAAAATCCTTGTCCCATTCCATTTCGGTGAGATATTCCACAAATGAGTTCAAACCTTCATCCATCCAGGTCCATTGGCGTTCATCAGAATTGATGATCATCGGAAAGAAATTATGCCCCACTTCGTGAACGATGACTCCAATCATCCGGTGTTTGGTGTCTGCCGTGTAGGTGCCGTCCTTTTCCGGTCTTCCAAAATTGAAACAGATCATTGGATACTCCATTCCGATCTTGTCCGCATGCACAGAAATTGCCACGGGATAGGGATAGTCGATTGTGTATTTGCTGTAGGACTTGAGTGTATGTGCCACCACGCGTGTCGAATATTGCTCCCAAAGTGGGTTTCCTTCCTTCGGGTAATAGCTCATCGCCATCACCTTTTTTCCGGCAATGTCAACACCCATGGCGTCCCAAATGAATTTCCGTGATGAGGCAAAGGCGAAGTCGCGCACATTCGTGGCCTTGTAGGTCCATGTTTTCTTCTCTTTGGTTCCTTCCTTTTCATTTTCCACAGCATCCTTCTGCGAAACAATGATGACCGGTTCGGTAGCCGTCTTCGCCTTTTCGAAAAGGCTCAATTGTGCGGCCGTCAACACCTGATTGTAGTTCTGACAGAAGCCTGTTGCGCCCACCATGTGGTCGGCCGGAACCGTGATGTTGACCTTGTAGTCTCCGAACGGTAGCGCAAACTCACCACTTCCCAAATACTGTTTGTGTTGCCAGCCTTGCACTTCGTTGTAAACACAAAGGCGTGGAAAGAACTGTGCAATGGTGTAGAGGTAATTTCCATCCTCAGGAAAAAACTCATAGCCCGAACGCCCTCCGATCTGCATGCGGTCGTTTATGTTGTACCACCACTTCAGTTTGATGACCACTTTGCCTTTGGCTTTCAGCGGTTTTGGCAGATCCACACGCATCATGGTTTTCACCACAGTATGCACAAGGTCATTTCCTGCTGCATCTTTAACGTGATCGATCTTGAAACCCCCATCGAAATCGTTGTGAAGCCGGGCAAGGTCGCCAAACGCCATCCTTTCATTTATCGTTTCCGTATTCACCTTTTTCGTGTCGCTATCGCGGGTTGATTGGTTCTGATCCAACTGGAGCCAGAGGTAGGTCAGTTCGTCTGGCGAATTGTTGGTGTAGGTAATGGTGCTGGTGCCATAAAGACGTTGGGTCTCATCGTCAAGTTCAATGTCCATATCGTAATCAACCTGTTGTTGATAGTACTCATGGCCCGGAGCGCCACTGGCTGTTCGATAAGCATTCGGAGTCGGTAGTTCCTGTTCCAATTGGCGGAACTTGCTTTCGCTACGGTTCTCCTGAGCTAGAAGGAAGAGAGGAACGATCTGAAAAAGGAAAACGATGATGCGCTTCATGGTCATGGAAATTAAGGTGGGCCGAACGGAAATTTCAGAGCGGTATCCGTTGGGCGGCCAAAAGTAAGGAAATGCCCCCTGACACTATGGAAATCAATACGTTCCAATAGCGAGGTTTAACACTTATTGTCTTGATAAGCGCGAATTGAAGCAGAAAAATGGCTGCTACGACCAACAATTGTCCCATCTCCAATCCAACATTGAACGCAAAAAGGGGCATGATCAGTTCATCGCCCAATAGCGACCGCAAGTAGTTGGAAAATCCCATTCCGTGAATTAGGCCGAAACCAAGTGCCATGACATAGCTGGCCAAGGTGGTTTTTTCTTGCTTTGCAACAAGGTTTTTTGCGGCTGTAACTACGATCGTTACCGGAATAAGGAACTCGATCCAATCAGAATTTACTGGAATAACGTTCAGAACGGCCAAGGCCAACGTAATGGAGTGCCCGACCGTGAAGGCCGTTACAAGCACAAGGATCTTTTTCTGATCTGTGTAGACATAGGCCGCACACAAAACCAGCAGGAAGAGCATGTGATCATAACCATTCAGGTCGGTTATGTGCTCAAATCCGAGCTGGAAGTAGCTTGCAAACACTATTCAAACGTCACTTTCGCATTATACAGCTCCTCAACCGATACGCCTACGTTCAGAAAACCTGTCAGTAGGTTTTTCTCCTTATCCACATTCAGCTTGCTGAACCAGTACTTCAGTCCTTCTGTCCTGATCGGATTTGATGTATGGAACAGAACCGTCTTGTCCTTCAGTTCTTCGTTTTCAAAGGCGTGTTTCCTGTCGGAGAAATAAAGGTTGTCGGCCGTTGATGGCATGTTCGCCAGCTTCTTAAAATCCTCTTCGTTGAAGATGTCATGAACCAAATGCTCAAGTGTGATTTTAAATGTGTCGTTTTTTAGGTCGAACACGAATGGGATTGAAATTGCACCTGTTCTTGGGTTCTTCTTGTACCATCCACGGAATCTATTGCTGGCCTCTTCCATGAGTCCGAAGAACCATGTCTGACGGGTTTGATCCAATCGGTCCGGATGCAGATCGTACCACCAAAGCCATTCGTAAGGATGAATTTCGGCATGGCCGGTGTGGTTGTAATCTGCCACGTAAGCACCGTAAAGTCCGAACGTGGCGAAGTCGGTGCCGATATTCGGATGATCTTTTGATGAATTGGGCTGCACACAGGGATAGAATTTCTGATTGAGCATGGGAAGGAACTTCTGCGGAGGCGTTATCTCGCAATGATTCCGATAGCGGTTGATGTGTTCGAGCGTTTCAGGGTAGATCCAAGGTGCCTCGCCAAAATTCTTGATGCGCCCAAACCGGTTCCTATCTCGCTGCTGCACGTATGCTGGCCAAAGCATGTCAATATATCTGCGGGTATGTGGAATCAGGTTGAAATTGACGTCATATTCTGTGAACCTTGGCCCGTGTCCCGGAACTCGGATGCCATCTCGTTCTGTTCCTACAAATTTCTGCTTGGTCATGTTCAGCGCCTTCCATTTATAACCTAGAATGCTAATTACCCAACCAGCCGCAGCAACCCGATGTCGCTGACTTTTAGACGGCAGCACGCTATCCACCACAAACACCTGAACCAGATCCACCAGTTCCTCATTCAGGCTGTCGTTGTTGCTGATGAACTTGCGGTCCTTGGTGAGCAGCAGCCATCGTTCGGACGTGGGTTCAAAGCGACTTACCGTGAGCGATTGTTGCGCAGAAACGTTCAGGGTAAGAAGTAGCGTGAAAAGGAAAAACAGGTTGGCTCTGGTCATGAGAGGAAGTGCTAATACGAAGGGGCTTAATTATTTGCCGTCAGTCCGTTTGTAATCAATTCTATCGCCTACCCCAACATTATGAATGTCGCAGAAGCCCTCGATTAGTTCGAGCACATAGGTTGCGGGGCCTTTTGATGGAATCGACCTGTCTGATTTCGGCACACAGTATTTGGCAATGCTTTCAATGGTTCCATCCTGTTTTATGTAAAGGATATCGAGACCCACCAGCGTGTTGTGCATCCAGAACGAACGCGGTTGTTCTTCCTCAAAAATGAACAGCATTCCTTGCGTGTCGGGCATGCTTCTGCGATGCATCATGCCGATGGTGCGTTCGCTTTCATTGTCGGCAATTTCAATATCGATCTTTCGTATCGTGTCTCCGGCTGCTTTCAGCAGATAGAGTTCGCCCTCTTTTGTGAATTGGGGACCTGCCGGTCGGACCTCGGTTGTGCCAGTTCCCTTGTCTTCAGTTGTTTTCGTGTCGCTTTCGCAGCCAGAGAACGTGGCTAAAAGGAAAAACGAGACCCCCATGGTCATCAGGACGGAAAGACCGCTAGGACTTACCACATTCATGAAAATTCCGGGTCCATTTACTTTCTGTTTCATTTTCTCTCTTTCGGAAATGGGTAAACTCCGTTCGTGCTGTTCAGGTCGGCCAATCGGGACGATGGGTCGATGGTAATGCTTTCGATCTTTCGTTTTTTAAGGTCGATTTCGAATTCATAGGTCGGGTGTGTCCACTCCCAATCGGGCAGCACGACACGGCCCGATTGATTATCATCGGCCAGTTTTTCGCCTCGCATCAGACCAACAGGAATGTAGTACCAATTCACCTTGCCATCCTTGTCCACGACCCGAATGTCGAGTGGCATTGGAAGTTGACCGTTCCGTTTCAATTCGATGACGGTCATCCCCTTTTTCTCCTTTTCAATTACCTCGATACTGTAATCGATGAACTGTGTCGTGCCTACCCAAAGGTCCATGAACCAGCTAAGCTCAAGACCGGATGTCTTTTCCATTACCCGAAGGAAGTCGTTAGGTGTAGGGTGCTTGAATTTCCATTCGTTGAAGTAGCGCATCATTCCCTTCCAGAACGCCTCCTTTCCAACGATGTATTCCAACTGCATGAGGAACACCGCACCTTTCGAATAGGAAGAAACTCCGTAGCAATAATTGGTCTGATAATGATCTGCATGCGTGGTCAAAGGTTCTTCAGCCCCATTGGCATGAAGTTCGGCCAGACGTTGCAGGTCGCCATAATGCGGATTGGCTTCCTTGTTACCGCCCAACGCATTCAACACGTGGTCCTGAGCATAGGAGGTGAAGCCTTCGTCCATCCAAGGATATTTGGCTTCATTGGTGGCGAGTACTCCATAATACCAATTATGAAATGCTTCGTGAACCGTAACGCTCAAGAGTCCGCCATATGTTCTTCCAGAGGTGACCAACGTGGCCATCGGATACTCCATTCCGCCATCGCCTCCCTGAATGGTTGAGAATTGTAAATAGGGGTATTTGCCGAACTTATCGCTCATGATCTGGAAAGCCTCCACCATCTCGTTCTGCAACTTGGCCCAATGCCCTGCCGTGTCGGGCTGATAAAGGAAATGGAGTGTGGGACCGTTCGGAACCTGTTTGGTGTCGTGGATGTAATCCGGGTCGGCAGCCCATGCGAAATCGTGCACCTGAGGCGCCACAAAATGCCAGGTTAGCTTTTCGCCTAAAGGTTGTTTCACTTCGGTGCCTAAAGCCTGATATCCATGCCCGATCTCGTTCGGATTCTGCAAATAACCAGTTCCCCCGATCACGTATTTTTTGTCGATGGAGATCTTCACATCAAAATCGCCCCAAACCCCATAGAATTCGCGACCCACGTAAGGGTCGGCATGCCAACCTTCGTAATCATACTCGGCCATTTTGGGATACCATTGCGTCATGGAATACTCGATTCCCTGAGCATTGTCGCGTCCGCTTCTTCGAATCTGCAACGGCACCTGCGAGTTGAAGTCCATCAGAAATTCAGACTTATTTCCCGGCAGTATGGGCTTTGCGAGTTCAACCTCCAAAATGGTTCCTTGAACATGATGTTTCAAGGTTGCCCCATCCTGTGTCAGCCTCGCGATTCGGTGATATCCGATCTCTTCGGGCGTCAACTTAGAGATCCGATCGGCAACGCGCGGATCCGCATCGCGAATGGTGCGAGAACGCACATCCATCATGCTTCCCGGTTGAAACGCATTGAAGTAGAGGTGATAGAATACTTTGGTGAGTGTGTCGGGTGAGTTGTTGGTGTAAACCAATTTCTGCTTACCGCTTAGCTGATGCTTGGCAGCATCCATGTCAATCTCCATTTGATACGAAGCGTGCTGTTGCCAGTAGCCGTTTTGGGCAAATCCATCAACTGTCAAAAAGACCAGAAGCATGGGAAAAATCAATCTCATTCGGAATCAACGTTAGTTTTGATGCAGTAAATATATAGTGCTCGTAATGAAGTGCGCTTTTTGTCTTCATTACAGAGTCTATGTCCAATCGATTTTGCTAATTCCTAAATCATGAATATTCCTTCCCTCTCGAAGAAACTCACACTCAAAGATGGAATTTGGTTCTCACCAGAAAGTCAAAGCCTTTCGTATCCTGAAGATGCCAACGACCTATACTTTGAAATTGAAGACAAAAGCTTTTGGTTCAATCACCGCAACAAATGCATCACCGCATTGATTGATAGATTCGCACCCCATAAAACATTTCATGATATCGGTGGAGGAAATGGTGCTGTCTCGGTCGCGGTTCAAAGCGCGGGAAAGCAATCTGTTTTGATTGAGCCAGGAATAAAGGGCTGTGCAAATGCTAAAAAGCGAGGCATTGTAAACGTTGTGTGCTCCACCTTTCAAAATGCATTGGACTCTGAGCATAAAGCTGAACTGGTTGGCATGTTCGATGTATTGGAGCACATTGAGAACGAGAACGAATTTCTACGTGAGCTAGGTTCTAGGATGACCGACAATGGAGTACTTATCATGACGGTTCCTGCGTTCAATTGGCTTTGGTCAGAGGAAGATTCTCAGGTTGGCCATTTCAGGAGATACACCATGTCCTCAGCTAAGGATATCCTATTGAGAGCTGGATTCTCTCCCGTTTACTGCAGCTATCTTTTTTCGTTTTTACCGCTACCTATTTTTCTGTTCCGATCAATTCCCAGTAAGCTTAGCCGAAAACGGAAATACAACGATGCGACTACAATCTCCAAAGAGCACGGTTCTGGTAAAACACCTTTCGCGCTTCAGGTCATCCTCAATTGGGAGTTGGGTCGAGTCATTCGGGGTGCAGCCTTACCAATAGGAAGTAGTTGTATTTTGGTGGCGCGTAAGAATCCCTGAATAACGTTCGTCTTACTTTTTGATTCCCACCAATTTGAACATGAATGCATACTCTAGGGCGGTTTCCTTCAGGCTTTCGAACCGTCCGCTAGCACCACCATGACCAGCTTCCATATTCGTGTGAAGCAACAGTAGATTATCGTCCGTCTTGTTCACGCGAAGTTTTGCCACCCATTTTGCCGGTTCCCAGTATTGCACCTGACTGTCGTGCAGACCGGTGGTGACCAACATGTTCGGGTAGGCCTGCTGCTTCACATTATCGTAAGGGGAATAGCTCAGAATGTAATCGTAGTATTCCTTTTCATTCGGATTTCCCCATTCGTCATATTCACTTGTTGTAAGCGGAATGGTCTCATCGAGCATGGTGGTGATCACGTCCACGAACGGAACGGCCGCAACCACCCCTTTCCACAGATCCGGGCGCATATTGACAATCGCTCCCATCAACAATCCTCCTGCCGAACCGCCCATCGCGAACAGTTTTTCGCTTGAAGTGAAGTTGTTCTTGACAAGAAATTCGCCACAGTTGATAAAATCGGTGAATGTGTTCTTCTTATTGAGGAGTTTTCCATCATCATACCACTGTCTACCCATTTCCTGTCCGCCTCTGATGTGCCCAATGGCATATACAAATCCACGGTCGAGCAGGCTTAGGCGCACCGAACTGAAACTTGGGTCCATGGTGGCCCCGTAAGACCCGTAAGCGTAGAGAAGTGTCGGGTTTGAACCATCCTTTTTAAGGCCTTTTCTATAGACGATTGACAGAGGAATCTGTGTGCCGTCATCGGCCTTCACCATCACCCGTTCGGTCGTGTAATTATTCCTATCGAAATCGCCTAAAACCGGCTGTTCTTTTAGCAAGGTTTTTTCCTTGGTATTCATGTTGTAATCCAAGGTTGACCATGGCGTGGTAAGCGATGAATATCCGTAGCGTAGCACTTCGGTGTCGAAATCCATATTGGAACCCAAATAGCTGGTGTAGGCGGCTTCGCCAAAGTTGAGATAATGTTCCTGCTTGGTGCGCTGGTCTATGATACGTAGCTGCGGAAGTCCATTGGTGCGCTCGTCAACAACCAGGTGGTTTTTGAATACCTCGATGCCCTCTAGAAGCGTTTCTGGTCGGTGAGCGATCACTTCCTTCCAGTTCGCCTTGCCAGGCTTGTCGACAGTGGTTTCCATGAGCCTGAAATTCTGGGCTTCCCAATTGGTGACGATATAAAGTTTGTTCTCAAAGTGTGTGATGCTGTACTCGTGATCGCGTTCGCGTGGTTGAATGACCTTGAACTCGCCAAGTGGATTTGCCGCATCAAGCATTCTGAATTCGCTGGAAACCGTTTGAAATGAACCGATGAAGATCATGGATCTGCTTTTTGTTCTCCACACGTAACACGAAAAAGTATCGTCCGCTTCGTTATAGACCTCCACATCGCTCTTGGCCTCTGTGCCCAACTCGTGTCGCATGATGTGATATGTTCTTAATGTTTCAAGGTCTATGCCATTGTAAAAGAAAGTCTTGTTATCGGCAGCCCAAGACCCACCCCCGGAGCAGCCGGCAACGGTCTCGGTGTATAATTTGCCCGTTTCAAGGTTTTTGAAATACATGGTATAGACCCTACGGCTGACCGTGTCAACCGCATAGGCTGCGATCTTGTTGTCATCGCTTATATCAATTCCCCCGAGTGAAAAATAATCGTGGCCTTTGGCAAGTTCGTTCTCGTCAATGAATACCTCTTCCGGAGCGTCCATAGAGCCTTTTCTTCGACAATGGAGTTGATATTCCTTGCCCTGTTCGTAGCGGGTATAGTAAAAATAGCCGTTGTCCTTGTATGGAACGCTTTCGTCATCTTCCTTTATACGGCCGCGCATTTCCTTGTATAGGTCTTCTTGAAATTGCTTAGTATCGGCCATTTCATGGGCGGTATAAGCATTCTCTTCTTCAAGATATTTTATGACCTCTGGGTTCTCACGCTCCTTCAACCAGAAATAATCATCAACTCTTGTTTGGCCATGAATGGTCAGTTCGTGCGGTTTTTTCTCTGCAATGGGTGGTTTCATTGATACTACTCTTGTTTTGTTTGATTCGCACCCCAGAGTCATAAATATTGAAATTGCAAAAACGGTGATTTTAGTGCTTTGATTCATCTTGGCTCTATTCGAGTGCTTATGGTTTGACCGGACAAAAGTGTTGAAAGTAAATCACTCGGTTAAATTTTCGGTTAATCAGATTCCGTGAGTTTTTTTAATGTGGTAAAGTTCTTTAGTCGCGCCTTTTTGCGAGGCCAAGAAAAACAAAAGAGTGTTAATGGCTAATTTGAGTTTTTTATTGAAGGTCCATTGCGATTTTCCGTGTTCCCGTTTTCGTTTTTCGTAGAGTAATATTGATGGTGATCTTTCAACCAGAAGTAGAATCAGTAACCCGTTGATTCCAGATTTCATTCTGCTTTTGAGCTCATGGATGAGTGATTGGTCAAAAAGGCAGAAATCAAAGCCTCCAGATGGTAAATTGCGAAGGCCAAACTTCCTAAGAACAGCATTGAACACAGAAGAGAGAAGCCGGGTAGACAGTGGATCGTTTCTCCGTTCCCGAACCGCAAGTACGACCTTACTTCCGTCCTTCCATTTTTGAAGCATCTGTTCTATCAGTTCTGGTGGGTCCTGAAGGTCCGCGCTCGTTACTACAACACAGTCGCCAGTTACATACTCAAAGCCAGCGAATATGGCATTGTATGAACCAACATTCTCGGACAAAGAAACAATCTTTGTTCTGCTTGGGTTTGCTTTATAGAATCGTAGTAGCTCACGCATCGTTCCATCTTCAGAACCGTCATCAACAAAAACATACTCGAAGATTACCTCTTCTGAAAATCTTTTCTCGTTCTCAAGAAGTGCCGCAGCGGTAAAAGGCAGGTTTTCCTGATTGAAATAGCATGGAATTACCACCGAAATCCTAGGCATTGAAAAACGCGTTGATCCCATTAACCACTAGGCTTTGCTGTTCTTTAGTAATTCCCGGAAAAAGAGGTAGGCTT
>CAMCFW010000015.1 GCA_945874195.1 Chryseobacterium gleum | reverse complement strand
GATCGAAACATCGACCATGGCTCCTTCGAACAGGTTCAAGGCCACATTGGCATCTTGAGCTGCTGGATTAGGATACACCTGACCGATCGCTCCTTCGAAATCGAACTCAGCGATCCCTGTTGAAATGAGCGATTCGGAAGCGAGGATGTGAACGTCAGTAACAGATGGCTCATTTGCACTGATGGTTACGATGGCCGGAATGGTCTGCACTCCGAGCACCTCCACATACACCTGATATGTTCCGTAAGGCAGGTTGTCAAATCCGAACTGACCATTGCCGTCAGTATAAGTACAGGCCAGTGCAGTTCCAGAAAGGTCGAACAGCATCACCTGCATGTTGGCCAATGGGTCTCCTTCGTCCATTTTGTTCGCTCCCTGAGCAACATCACCACCTATGAAACCAGGTCCTCCAGGGTTGTTCGAAGCGATCAAGGTCACATCGACCAACACCTGCGTGTTCACCTGAGCAATGGTCACGGTTTCGGCAAATCCCCAGAACGGTGAGTTTCCATAATAGGTAGGAATGTAGCTGTTGTAGTATTGGCTTCCAGGATATGCCGCTGCTTTGATCAAGTAACTTCCGCAAGCAACCGGGCCGAAGAAGAAGTAGTTGCTGGAATCGATGACCATGCTGTCTACCGCAGTGAGTTGACCGGTGAGTTCATCGTAGGTGATGAGATACACCACGCCTTCATCGAGCGGTTGATTGGAAGAACCCGCAAACACCTGACCTGAGATATAACCGTAGCAGTTGTTAACGCCTACTGAAATGGTGATACACTGATTGTCGCTGCACATGAGGAGCGAATCGATGATGGTAAGGCAAACCGTATGAACTCCGTTGGCGAATCCAGGCGAATAGGCTTCAGATCCATTTCCCACATATTGGCCGTCTATGTACCATTCGTAGTAGAGGTTGGGATCCTGCGTATTTGCAGTGAACGTGTAACCGATCGGTGTTGGACCCGAGTTGCTGAAGCTTGCATCGCAACCATTGCTGTTACCACCCACATAAACTGTTTCGCAATAGGTATCTGTGCAAGACTGATCGGCCGATACAATGGTCAAACAGACAGTGTAGGTTCCGGTTCCTGTGTACAGGTGAATTGGATTCTGTTCGGTGGAAATTGAGTTGTCACCGAAATCCCAGAAGTAAGAGGCGCCTCCTTGCGAAGCATTGGTGAACCAGATACCGGGCAGCGGACTTCCAAGCACCGAATCAGGATACCATGTGAAGTATGATTGGCAATCACCATTGGTGATGGAGTCAGAAATGGCCCAAACCGTTTCGCAATAACTATCAGAGCATCCAGACGAAGGGTCGTTTACAGCAACACAGATCTGAACAGCGATTCCGTTTACAGGAATGAGTGTTGGCGGGATCTGAAACACTGGGTTCGTTCCGTAAGCGGTGAAAACCAATCCTCCGCCCGATATGGTCCAAGTGATGTCGCTGTTGTTGTTGGCCACTCCCGTAAAGGCGAGTTCAACCGAGTTTCCGACCTGCAAAACGCCTGACGGACTTCCAGGATAGATAAAGCTGGCAAGGCATCCGCCTGGGCTGTATGGAAAAAGCGTGTCGCAAGTCGTAACTGAACAACCATTGAAGTCTGTAGCGGTCAAGCAGATCAATTCTCCGTTGGGATTCACATTTTGAACAGTGATTGTTGATCCAGTGGCGCCATTCGACCATAGGTAGGAAGCGAATCCGCCAGAGGCCGTGCATACCCAGAACACTCCGTTGGGTGTAGAATCTACCGTGGTGGTGATAGCCACTTGAAGGTTACAAGGGTTGTTTCCTCCAATAACTATGGTGTCGCAATTCCAAGAAGTGCAGCCAGTGGCATCTGTAATGGTAACACAAACGCCATAAACGCCTTCTTGGGTGAACGAGTAGGTGGCTGATGATCCGGTCTGTCCATTGTCCCAGTCATAGCTGAATGGTGAAACGCCCGTGGCCGTTGCCGCAAACGTGTAGCTGCTGGTGTCGTTCGGGTTCTGGGTGCTTGTCAACGAAACATCGCATCCTCCCGTGTTGGCGCAGATCGCAAAGCTGACCGTTGCCTGATCCACAGTTCCTTGGTTGTTGCTTACGGTTTGGGTAAGCGGCAAGAAGGCGCAAGGATCATAGGTGGTCACCGTAAAGTTGACGTTGGGTCCGGTAAGCGAACCGTTCGGTATGTCCAGATAATAATATCCGTTTGCATTGGTGGTGGTGCATATCGAATCGCTGGGCAGTGACGGAGAATTCGATACCCATTCGACACATACATGATGGTCGGACTGTGCGAGTCCGCTTCCATCGACAACATATCCCGAAATGAACATGTTGTTCGGATTGGGCTGCGCCATGGCACCGAAGGCCATCAGGAGCAGCAAGCTGAGTGTTTTTAACGTTTTCATGTCTATTGATTTTAGTTTGACGATACAAATGTGAACACCGGAAAGCAACCGTAGAAACTGTTCAGCGACATTTCTTACCCGCTCAATGAATTTCTATAACATGTTTTTAATTCACTTTGAGTTGGATAATCTGTTTATTTTCTTACGCCCAATCGGAAAGAATTAGTAGTAAAAGATCGGTCGTGGTAGAAACTCGGTTCAGCCTACACTCTCGGGAATCGGTTCTTCCACGAAATCACCCATCGTCCTACCGATCCGGTGCACCACACCCACCACCAGCGCATTTCCCATGAAGAATGCACGCTTCTGGTCTGAGACACCTGATAGTTTGGTATGATCATCGGGGAACATGTTCAGTCTTTCCAGCTCAATCGGCACCAATCTGCGGTAGCGACCATCGCGGTAGATCACATGCTTAGTACGCGATGCAGCCGCGCCCCCTTCGCCTGTTATGATCGTTCTTGATGGCCCATCCAATGGGTCGGGGAAGATCAATCCGCCCTCGGAGAAGACGTACCGATGTCCCTCTGCATTGGTCCTTTCAATTTTCTTTGGCCCTTTCAGGTACTTCCAGCCGTTTTCACGGTTCAACTCGGCTTCGGTTATGAAGAACGATTCCGGCACTTGGTCTGTTGGGATCAGCACATCTTCCAACACCACGCGGTTCCCTGAATAGTCGCTGACAAGATCGGTGGTCCAATAGGTGCCATCGACCATCAGTCCGCTGCTGGCAAAGGGCGAAAGGCCGCCCTTCAGATTGAAGGTGTCAGACACTTGCTGAATATCGGGGTCGATGCTCCCCGATGCCACCTTCTTTACATTCGGTTTCACGGGAAATGCCGCGGCCATGATGCCCTTGTCGGTGATCCAATCAGCCTTCCGTTCGGTTCCGCATATTTTCTGATACACATTTGTGGAACGGTGGTAACCAACGATGAAGACCCTTCTTCTGCGCTGCGGCATGCCATAGTCAGCCGCGTTGATGACGCGCCACTCCACGGCATAGTCCAAGGCATTCAACGAAGAGAGCATGATGGCAAAATCGCGTCCCCGCTGCGTGGAAGGTGATTTGAGGAGTCGGTCCACGTTCTCAAGCAGCAGATACTTGGGCCTCTTTGCTTCTTTCTTACGGAGTATGGCCTCAATGCTCCACCAGAGCACGCCCTTCTTTCCGCGCAGACCCTTTGAATTACTTAGCGTTGTAGCTACCGAGTAATCCTGACAGGGAAATCCACCGACCAGCATATCGTGGTCGGGTATGGTATCGAAACTGTTCTCTATCACACTTTCAATATTCTCTCCGCAATGCACCGCATTCGGCCAACGGTTCGCGTAAACCAGATTGGCGTACTGCTTCAGTTTGCCGGGTTCCCATTGGTTGCTCCAGATGACCTCGAACGGACTGTCCTCCGACCTTGGGTAACCTTCAAGTCCGAGCCTGAATCCACCAACCCCTGCAAACAATTCAATGACCTTGATGCTCATGCGTTCAAAATTAGACTGTTCCTGTCTTTCTTCTCATTGCACAGGATGATGTTTTGAAACTTCGTCCTGTTGCAGGATCAATGAACGCGGAAATGCCCGTAACCTAATCTACGGGCCTCACCAACCTCGTTTTTTGTGTTCTAAGCGACTCGTTGCCACGTAAAGGAAGATGAGGGAATGCGATCCGAATATCCGACCGCTTACCTTAACTTTGAGGCACTAAACAACAGACCATGATCGACAAGAAGATTGAAAAACTGCTGAACCATCAGATCGAACTTGAGTTCGAATCATCACAATACTACCTTTCCATGGCCTCGTGGGCCGAGAAGTCGGGCTTCAATGGAGTGAGCGCTTTCCTCTACCGCCATTCAGATGAAGAGCGCGGCCACATGCTGAAACTGTTCCACTACATCAACGACCGTGGCGGCCATTCGTTGGTTCCGACCATCGGAGCGCCACCTAAGGAATACAAGGGCATTCAGGAGGTCTTCTCCAAGATATTGCAGCACGAACAGATCGTGACCAAGGAGATCAACGACCTGGTTGACATGTGTTTGAAACTGAAGGACTATTCGACCCACAATTTCCTTCAATGGTACGTTTCCGAACAATTGGAGGAGGAGCGTTTGGCGCAGACCATTCTCGATAAGCTCGACCTGATAGGCAGCGACAAGGGCGGGCTCTACATGTTCGACCGCGATCTGGAGAGTTTCATGCCTCCAAGCAGTGGAGGGGCCAATTCGGCCAAGTAAGCGTCCGGTTCTTTCCGTTCAATGATAACCTCTCGATTAATGGGTCTTATTTTGCATTTGTGCATATCCATCGCGCTGTTCGCCTGTGGCGGAATTGGTGCGCAAACCGACACCCTACCTGAACCGGAAATCGTTGCCGGAAAACTGAGAGTTGAACTGGTGGTGAATGGTGCGCCCAACGACATGATAAAACTGTTGGGCGTTTTTGGAAATCAGAATTATCTGATCGATTCGGCTAAGGGCGATGCAAATGGCAACTACCTGTTCGAAGCCGAAAGCGCATTTCCAACCGGGTTCTATTATGCGATGCTTGTTTCTGACAACAGTTTTTTTCAGCTACTGTTGGACACCGATCAGGAGTTCAAACTGGAAATGCGCAAAGGCGATCTGGTGAATGCAATGAAAGTGGAAGGCTGCCAAGACAATGAGCTGCTTTACAAGAACCTGAAGTTCGAGGCCGAATTCAACACGCGGCTGCAACCGGTCACTGATCAGATGGCTAAGCTTCAGGCCGGAACCACTGCTTACAACGAACTAAAGGCCAAGCAAGATGCTTTGGTAAAAGAGCGTGTTGACCACGTGAAATGGTTTGCCGACAATCATCCCGCAGCATTCTTCACCAAGTTCAAACTCTCAGGGCAGAATCCCGACCTCACCTATCCGAAATTGCCCAATGGCGAACTGGATCAGGTGGCGCAGGTGTATCAGTATCGAAAAGATTTCTTCAATAATGTCGATTTCGGAAGCGAATCGACCCTTCGCACCCCGGTGTTCGCCAATAAGCTGCGGAAATACATCCGAGAACTGACCCCACAGAATGCCGATTCGCTGATCAAATATTCAGATGAACTCATTGCACGCACAAAAGCCAACCGAGAACTGTTCAAGTTCACGGTGAATTGGATCGCACTCGAATACAAGACCCCCAAGACCATGGGGACCGAGGCTCTCTATGTACACTTGATAGATAAGTACTGGACCACGGAAACAGCCTTCTGGTCGAATGCAGAAGAAATAAAAGGTCTGAGAGGCGAAATTGGTCTGATGAAACCGAGTCTGATCGGAAAGACCGCACAGGATGTTGTGGCCACCAACGAAAAGGGCGAGCCTGTTTCCATCTACGGAATGAAGTCACCGGTCAAAGTGGTTTTCATCTACTCTTACGATTGCGAACATTGCCAAAAAGAAGCACCCGAAATGGTGCAGGTCTATAACCAATGGAAGAACCGAGGCTTGGATGTGTTTGCGCTCTGCACCGATAAGGACAAGGGCAAATGGCTCGAATTTGTGCGTAAGAATGGAATGACGTTCCAAAACGCTATCGACCCCGAGCGCAAAAGCAGATACGACCATAAATACCATATCGACATTACGCCCGAACTCTATGTGCTCGACAAGAACAACCGCATCATTGCCAGCAACCTTAGTCCGGCACAGCTTCCCGAATTCTTAGAATCTGAAAGGGCGAAGAACCCTTGGTGAAGCGCTCGATGCCGAAGACCGACCGTGTTGGTAATTCCCTGTTTATAATTTGACGCTCATGAGGAGCATGTCGTCCATTTGCCGGTGGTCGCCCATCCAATTGTCAACGGTCTGCTCTAGCAGTGCATGGGTCGCGTTAAGCGTTCGGTCGGGCTGTTCGGTAAAAAGTTTCTTGATAGGACGCGCTCCGAACTTGGTCGAACCATCGGCCGAGAACTGATCGGTAACCCCATCGGAAAACATGGTGATCAGGTCGCCTTTCTTAAAATCGAATTTCTGTGCGCGGTATGGCGTACGTTTCTTGTACTGCGTTCCGCCAATACTGAAGAAGTCGGCCTTGTATTCCATCAGGTCGTCCTGTCTGATGTGATAGACCGGATTTCCGGCACCTGAATACATGATCTCGCCTTTGGCCCGGTCCACCCGACAGATGGCCATGTCCATTCCGTCATGCACATCAGATTCCACTTCCTGATTCAGCACGTTCACCACCTCTTTGTGAAGCTCGCACAGGATCTTATCGGTGTCAACGATACCCTGTTCGTTCACGATCTTGTTCAGAAGGAAATACCCGATCAGCGACATGAATGCTCCGGGAACACCGTGACCCGTGCAATCAACAGCTGCTATGAAGTGGTAGCCGTCCTTTTTCAGATACCACGGAAAATCGCCACTGACCACATCGCGCGGTCGGAACATGACGAACGAATCCGGAAACTCGGTCTTGAGTTCGGCCGTGTTGGAAATGATGGCTCCCTGAATGCGCTGTGCGTAGTTGATACTCTGCGAAATCCGGTTCAAACTGTCCTCAAGTTCACCATGAATGGTGCGAAGCTCTTCATTCTGTTCGTTCAGCATTTCGGTCCGCTGGAGCACTTTCTGCTCCAGACCTTCATTGACCTCGATCACGGCTTGCTGTTTTATTCCCGCTAGGCAGGAGAAGAACCCGAGGAAGATCGGGGCCGAATCGATCACCCAATGCAGCGGTTGCGTTCGTTGCGTCTCAATAAGTGCGGCAAGGCTGAAGCCCATGTCGCGCACATAGGCATCCAACAGGGTGGAGATGATCGGAAATGAGAATCCGAACATGACACCGACCATGGCGTATCTGAACCTTACATCCTGAGGGGAGTATCTTGCCATTCAGGGGGTCAGATCGTTCTCATTTCGAAGGGAATCTCCAAAATGCTTTCAAACTCTTCTCCCTTTGCCTCGATCATGTCATCATTGGGCTTGTAAAACCAGACGACCTTAGCCTCTTTCCCATTTTCAACGATCTCCTCGAAACACATCAGCAGATTGAAAATGTAGCGCGTGGCGGCCGAATTGAAGTAGTCTATCTGCATTTCCACCACGGTGGAATCCAACGGGTCCTCCACGTATTCGTTGACCCAATCCTCGATCGGCTTGAAGAATTCGTGCGCGTTCTCAGGCAATGCCTTGCCCGATATTTTGAATATGCCTGTGGATGTATTGAAATCGATCATCGGAGTATCCTCCGTGCCCTCTAATCTTAGCGACTCAACCATTTACCTTGAATTTAACGTTGAATGTGAAAAAATGTCTTCCATTGCCCATATCGTCAAAACTGTAGTCCAGCTTGTCTGAGCTTTTGCGAGCAATCTCTATGAGTCCTAGTCCGGCACCGCCTTTATCGCTGAATGAGCCTTCGCGCAGCGTCTGCTTGTAGGCTTTTTTAAGCTCCATTGCGTCCATTCCGTTCAGCTCATCGATCCTTTCCATGAGCAGGTTCTTGGCCGTATCATCCACCACATTCCCCACCGAGGTCCAGTAGTATACTTCTTCGCCCTCGGTGATCATGAAAATGCCATCCTTGGTAACGCTTTGAAGATTGTGGCGCGACACGTTCTGAAGCAGTTCAACCAGGATAAGGAAGTAGGCCTTGGGACCCACCTCATTCTCCGTTCGCATCTTCTCTTCAATGATCTGAATGATAGGCATGATGGAATCTTTCCCAAAATCGCCCTTGTAAACCATCAGAACGTCCGAATCCTTGATCTTCTGGTCGAATGAACGCGTGAAACGGAGCGCTTCGCCCGGTTGGGTCTTACCATCGTTGTTCGTCAGTTTAAGCGACAGATAGAAATTCGACAATTCCTCATTGACGTTTTCAAAATCATAGGATATAGGCTGTCCGGCCTTTCGCGCCAATTGAATCAATCCAAGTCCGGCCCCACCTTTCGATGTCAGTTCCTGGTTGTTCAATACTTCCAGATAAAGTGCCTTCAGTTTGTCCTTTTCAATGGAGTTCACTTGATTCAACTTTTCGCGGAGCAGTTCCACCTCCTCAATGTCGATCAGGTTGATGGAACTGATGTAGTTCTCCTCTCCAAGCAATCGCGCAGCAAAGAGTCCACCCGCCTTGTCCTTCACGTCATTCTCGGTCTTTACTCCGTGTCTGACCACGTTCTGAAAACATTCGACCATGATGAACGAAATACGCCTGCTGAGATTGGCTAGCGCTTCGAAATTGTTGACGTTGAACTCGGTTATGCGGATTATACCGTCCGTGATATCATCGCTCACATCGCCATTGAAAATGAAGCTGAGACGGTCGTTCTCAAGCTCTTTGTAGTAATCGTATAGTTTCTCCAACTTGGTCTGCGTGTAAATTTTCCGACAGTCTGAAACGCCAAACCACTTCAATGGTTACACCAACGGTCCATCTTAACACAAATAAAAAAAGGCAGCATTTACGGCACCGCGGTTCCATTCACGTCAAATACTTGGAATCTCATTTCACTACATTTGGACTATCATGCGATCATGGATTTTTATGGTGTTCATCCTTTTAGCGAACGTAACGTTCGGGCAGAGCGTAAATGATGCCTATTCGCTTGGCGTTCAGGGAATACAAAAAGTTGACGAAGGAAATTATGACGAAGGAATAGCCCTTCTGAAGAAAGCACGTAACCTAGAACCTCAGGACTACGATTATGCGTTCGAGATCGGAAAGGCCTACATGCTCAAGCAGGATTTCCAAAAGGCCGAAAAACACCTGTTCCCGCTGCAATATCATGTTAACGCACAGGCGGATCTCTACCTGCTGCTTTCTACCTGCTACGGATACTTGGAACAGATGAAGAAAGCACCTGATCCACAACGTAAAAAGGAACTTGACGCATTGCGCTATGGCATTCAGAAACTGCCCGAGGCCGGTATTCTCTATCTTGAACTGGCCAAGCGGAATTTGGAGTTGGAGCGATCGGTTGAAGCTCTGGCCACATTGGAGAACGGCATCAGAAATGCGCCTGTTTTTGCGGAGAACTACTACTGGGCAGCCAAGTTGATGAAAGCATCATCCGGTCATTTCTGGGCTTGGATCTACGCTGAAGCCTGTTTCAATATGACAGACGATGTTGAACTGCAGCGCTCTTCTGCAAGGATCATTGACCTTAGTTTGAAGGCCATTGCAGCATCGGCCTGGAAACCGGAACCGAATAAGATGGAAACGGACCTCAGGTTTTTACTCGACAGCAAATGCACAATGCCCAAGAATTCGGGCATTGAAGAGCTCGGTTTGTTCAGAAACTGTTTGTTGACCGAGTGGAATGTTTCTTCCTATTCATTCTCGCAGATCTTCGAACGATTAAAGAAATTGAACGAAAAAGACTGGCTGGACAGCTACGTGGCAAGTCAAATGCAAGAAACCGACAGAGCCACTTTTCTGAGCTGGTTGGCGGCTCATCCGCAAGAATTTGACGCATATGGCAAATGGCGCTATTGGAATCCGATGGCACCGACCCAACCGATTCTAAGAAACCCGAACAATTAACAGGCAATAATGGCAAACCGAAAAGAATTGATGCTGGAATTTGACCGAATGGAAGGCGAACGTCAGACCCTTATCAAACGACTTCAAGTTCATTCGTCCGAAGTTCTCCGCACAAAACCCGATTCAAGCTCATGGTCGGTGGCCGAGGTGTTTGAACATTTGAAAACAGCCGAAAATTCAGCGCTCCTTTACATGAATAAAAAGCTGGAGTTCGGGGGGCATCAGAAAGCGCCATTCAGTGCAGCTATTCGACAAAGATTGTTAAGCCTTGCTGTCGCGCTTCCTATCAAATACAAGGCTCCTAAGTTCCTGGTCCTGCCCACTGTTGCCGACCTGAACTATGACACTGCTCTTGACCAATGGAATGAGGTTAGGGCCAGAATGAAGGACAATTACGAGCGGTTGGATGAGGGCCTAATTGGAAACGATCTGTTCAAACACCCCAGTGGAGGCAAAATGAACGTGGTTCATGGAGCACGCTTCATGCGCCAGCACATGAATCATCATATTTCGCAGATAGATAGGATCCTGAAAGCGGTGGCAAAGTAGGTTCAGCGGACCCATACTTTGATAGACCCTATCTTCTCTTTTCCCTCAACAGAAATAAGATAAACACCTGCCGGCCGATCCGGAACCTCGATTCTCCCTTGGCGAAAAGTGCCATTGTCCACCATTTTTCCCAATAGATCATAGCGCTGCCATTGGCCGTTCGGTTCACAGTTCACGTGTATCTGAGAACTGTTCGCATCAAAATAAAGACAAGAGGCGGTCGCCTCAGGTGCATCTTCAGCTATGCCAAGAATGTTAGTCATTCGGGCCAAAAAGCAATCACCGTAGTCGGCCGCTCCGATCGTTGTCTGGTCGAAATCTGCGTAGTAGTAGTAGTAGCCCGTAACATATAGGCTCTGATCTGGCGAAAGGCAGGTGGCCATGCCGATGTCGGCACTTCCAGCCCCGGCCGAACGGACATATCGTGCTGTGCCAGATGAAGACATGCAGAGTATGAAAATATCGTAGCCGTTTCCAGAAGTTGTGAGTGTATCGGCATACATCAACTCTTCAAACATACCGGTCATATAGGTGGTTCCGTCCCAGGCAACAGCCATACCAAGGCAATTGTCAAGTCCGTAGCTCCCGGCCGAATTCAACCAGTCGCAATTTCCATTGGCATCAAAGCGCGAAATGAACACATCGTTGTAGCTGATGGCCGTTTCCGAAAATCCTTGAAAAAAAGTGGTTCCTTGAAAATAGCCCGAAACATACACGTGGTCGTTGAGGTCGGTTCCCACGCCAGTGGCAACATCCACGGTTGTTCCTCCATTGGTGCGTGCCCATTGCTGTGTCCCATCCGCGTCATACTTGACCAGAAACATATCCGAACTTCCAAGTGCCTGAAGTTGGGTTCCATCGAAGTTGGCCTGGTCGTAAAAATCGCCAACGATGTAGATGTTCTCGTGGTTATCCACTGCCACCGAAGCAGCAATATCGTGTTCGAGCCCTCCGCCATTCCGCAACCAATGCACGTTTCCATCAGGGTCCATTTTCATCAGGAATGCGTCCGTAAGCCCAGTGGATAGCAGGGCCGTTACCCCGAATTTTGCCCGTTTTTGAAATCCTCCGCTTATGTAAAGCCTTCCGGTCCAAGGGTAGTGGTCAATATCGGTAGCCGTGTCGTCTTCAAGTCCACCGCCCGTCCTGAACCAGATCAACTGCCCATCGGCAGAATATTTGACCACAAAGACGTCCTGTCCACCTTCCGATCGGGCTGCTAACGTGTCGGTTTCCGTAATGTCGAAGACCACAGTGTCCGTGAAATGGCCGACAACGAATATGTTCCCGTTCGATTCCGTCACCACTCCTCGGGCCATGTCTTCCTTGGGGCCCGAAATGACCCTTGCCCATAGCAATTCCCCATTCGAAGTGTACTTGGCAACGAACGACTCCATGGACCCGTATCCGGTAAGAAATGTGTCGGCAATGTGGGTTCCGCCAGTAAATGAACCTACCACGATGACGTTTCCTTCCTCATCAGTGGTCAAAGCCCTACCAACATCCAATCCGAGGCCGCCAATGCTGTTTGCCCAATCGAAATTTTGAGCTTGAACCCCTCCAAAAATTAGGCACAAATAAAGCGACCATACAAATGACCGCTTCACTTGTAGATTCTTAAAATGCATGAAGACTATGATACGGCCCAAGCGCGGATCTCGTCCACCATGTTATACACCACTTCCATCTTCTTGGCATCAACGGTTGCCTCCTCGCCTTCTCCGATCTTGATGTCCTTCTCAATCAACACAAGGGAAAGCGCTTCCAATTTGGTAGCGAATTCAGTGACCAACGGATCATTGTCAACCATTTTCATGGAAATGACGATCTTTTTCAAAACCTGCTCCTGCTCCAATATCCGAAGCGAAATGATATCGGCAGGTCGTCCACCGTTAGCACCCAGATTGGCTGCCAGATACATGGATTCAATCCAGCCTCCGGCAATCATCAAGGCCGAAGTGTTCATTCGATTGTTCTCCTTCAGGTATTGATTCGCAAGATCGTAGGATCCACTAAGTATCTGCAAAAGCGAATCTCGGTGCTCAATATTGGCTTCCACCCGGTCGAACATCGACTGATCGAAAGCATCAGAGAGTCCGATATCGTCAGACAATTTCCGAACGTTGTTCAGATAGAAGACCGTCTCCTGCGTTTGCTTGTATAGGCTGGTGTATCCCACATCAGAACTGTAGACACCCATATTAATGGTCTTTTTGCCTTTTGTGACATAAGTGTCGAGGTTCTTAATGTCGTTCAGGAGCTTTGAATTGTATTCGCCTCCAGCGTGTTTCACCAGAATGGCCATTTCGATGGGTGATGGCATATTCTGAATCATTTCATCGGCCCTGGCCAGGTCTTCGGCTGTCATTTCCGATGTTGTCTCAACCGCTGCTTCGTCCGAAACAGACGATTGCTCTGACCCACACGACAGCAAAAAAACAAGCGGCGCAAAGAGTACGATGGTCTTTCGAATAGATTTTATCATGTTCAGATTCCTTAGTTCCTCAGCGAATTTAGCGTTTCAAAGCAGTCTTTCAAAAAGACTAATGTGCCTGAAGCCAATTTTGGCCAACGCCCATATCTACGACCATGGGTACTTCAAGGTTTACGGCACCTACCATCTTTTCGCTTACGAGCGTTTTCAACTCGTCCAACTCTTCTTTGTGCGCGTCAAACACCAATTCATCGTGCACCTGCAACAGTAATTTTGACTTCATCTTCCGTTTCTGCATTTCCGCATGCACATTGATCATGGCCACTTTGATGATGTCGGCTGCCGAGCCCTGAATAGGAGCGTTGATGGCGTTGCGCTCGGCAAAACCGCGCACGGTCTGGTTGTTCGAGTTGATATCGCGCAGGTAACGTCTGCGGCCCATTATGGTTTCCACGTAGCCGTGTTCCTTGGCAAACTGGATGTTGCTGTCCATGTAAGCTCGGATTGTCGGGAACTGCTTGAAGTATTCGTCAATGATGTCGCGCGCCTCCGTTCGTGAAATACCCAGATTGTCGGCAAGTCCGAAAGCCGACTGGCCGTACATGAGTCCGAAGTTGACGGCCTTGGCCTTGCTGCGCATTTCGCGGTCAACCTTATCCAGTTCCACCCCAAAGACCTTGGCCGCTGTGGCCGCGTGAATATCCAATCCCTGTTTAAACGCTTCGATCATCGGCCCGTCCTTGCTCAACGCGGCAATGATGCGGAGTTCAACCTGCGAAGAATCTGCGGCAAGCAGCACAAAATCCTCGCTACGCGGAATGAACGCCTTCCGGATCTCGCGACCGCGCTCGGTCCTGATCGGAATGTTCTGCAAGTTGGGCTGATCCGAACTCAAACGGCCTGTGGCGGCCACCGCCTGATTGTAGGTGGTATGAATTCGCCCTGTCTTCGGGTTCACCAGTTCTGGAAGCACATCAACGTAGGTCGATTTCAGTTTCTGGACTGAGCGATAATCGAGAATTTTCGGAACGATCGGATGCTTGCCAACCAACTTGCTCAACACCTCCTCACCCGTTTTATACTGCTTGGTGGCTCCCGTCCGCTTGGCGTTGGAATCGATCTTCAGGTGTTCGAAAAGCACATCGCCAAGCTGTTTGGGCGATTGGATGTTGAATTCCACGCCCGCCAATTGCTTGATCTCATCTGACAGTTTGATCAGGTCGGTGTTCAGTACGCCCGACATGCTTTTCAGCACCGCCACATCCAGTCTAATGCCCTCGCTTTCCATGGCGCTCAGCACCGGAATGAGCGGCATTTCCACCTCATTGAAGAGTTTACGCACCTCCAATTCGTCCAACAGCGGATTGAATTTCTCATAAAGTTGAAGCGTGATGTCGGCATCTTCGGCCGCATATTCCTTCACTTCTTCTAGCGGAACATCCTTCATCGTTCCCTGTGCCTTTCCTTTTTTGCCGATGAGTTCGGTAATGGAAACGGGCCTGTAACCAAGATAGGTTTCCGATAGGAGATCCATTCCGTGGCGCATGTCCGGATTGATCAAATAGTGCGCTATCATGGTGTCGAAGGTCTTCGCGCTGAAGGTCAGCCCGTAGCGCAGCAATACACTTAGATCGTACTTGAAATTCTGCGCCACAAGCGTCTTTTTCCCGTCCGAGAAGATCGGCTGGAACTCCGCACAGACAGCTTTCGCCTCCGTCTCATTTTCAGGGATCGGAACATAGAAACCCTTTCCCTTTTCGATGGAAAATGCAATGCCCAACAGTTCGGCTATCGATGTGTCAAGACCTGTGGTTTCGGTGTCGAAGCAAACGGTTTCAGCTTTGGAG
>CAMCFW010000014.1 GCA_945874195.1 Chryseobacterium gleum | reverse complement strand
GAATGAATCAGGACCCCGTTTATTGGAATCAGGTGCAATGCCGTTGGTGGGATCTGCGGTCAGGACTGCTGAGTTGGGAAACGATCAACGCGCAGATCAATTCCAATGTGGCCTATTTGGGCGAGGCCATCGACCGCAATTTCGAACGTTGGGACATTCTTAACGACTATGTTTGGCCGAACAATTTCGTGGGAGGAACCTACCCTAACGAGGTAAATTACCTGAAAACATGGTTGCAACAGCGCATTCAGTGGATGGATCAGAACATTGGGCAGCCAGAGTTTTCGTGCCAGTCCACATTCGCCTATCGGGTCACTGTTTCAGAGATCAATTACCACTCCATCGATACGCTTGACACCGATGACTGGTTCGACTTGCACAATCTCGGTTCCGATACGTTGGATCTTTCCTTCTGGGGCCTTTACGACAACAACGAATTCAATACCTACACCTTTCCAATGGGCACCTACCTGCTTCCCGATAGCTTTCTGGTGGTGGCCAAGAACGAACCAGCATTTCAGAACATTAACCCCATGGTCACCAATCGTGTAGGCTCGTTCAATTGGGGATTAGGAAACGGTGGAGACGAGTTTGCGCTACGCGATGCCGAAAACAACTTTGTCCTTTCGGTAGAATTTGATGACGAAAGCCCATGGCCTACTGCGCCCGATGGCAACAGCCAAACCCTCGAAAAATGGGAATGGGCCAGTAACTTGAACGACCCGGCCAGTTGGCACGAAGGCTGTCCAGGAGGATCGCCCGGTCGTTCATTTACAGGCTGCGTCTATGCCAACATCGACTATTCTGAACAAGGGTCGGTGCTTAAGCTATACCCCAATCCGGCAACAAACGATGTGTGGTTCGAACTGAACGAACAGGCCAGCTTCGTTATTTACGATGCGGTCGGTCAGCAAGTAAAACAGAGCGGATTATTGCCGGGCCGAACCAAAATTACCATTGCCGACCTCAGACCAGGGCTCTACATCGTTGAGATAGTCCTTAGTTCGAATGAACGGAGGATACA
Source organism: Chryseobacterium gleum (assembly GCA_945874195.1). Lineage (GTDB taxonomy): Bacteria > Bacteroidota > Bacteroidia > UBA10329 > UBA10329 > UBA10329. The sequence continues at coordinate 13,836 of CAMCFW010000014.1, read as the reverse complement.
ACGCCTGATCGTTCATTAAAAGATAATTCGATGTCAAGTTTTTTAAGCGTATCAACAACTATTTTCGCACAAAATTCAAAGCATGTTATCTGATAAGATTGAGCTCGTGGTTCTCGACATGGCCGGAACAACCGTGGTTGACAACGGAGAAATTGAGGATTGTTTTCTGGAAGCCTGTCAGCAGACAGGGCTGAATGTGACCAGAGAACAGATCAACTCCATGATGGGTTGGTCGAAGATTACAGTTTTCCAAACATTCTGGAGGAGAAAATTAGGAGCAGACCATCCGGATCTGGATGATAACGTGGAGGAATCCTACAATGCATTCCGCGATCTGCTAGAGGCGCATTACGAATCGACCGATCAGTTTCCGACCGTAGGTGCAGTTGAAACCATGGCATGGTTAAGACAGAATGGAGTTAAAGTTGTGCTCAACACAGGATTCTATCGCGAAGTGACGGATATCATCCTCGAAAAATTAGGTTGGGATGAAGGATTGGACGAAAACCACGTGGCCATCGGCCAGTCGGTCATTGATATGTCAATTACTTCAGATGAGGTGGAAAAAGGCCGTCCGCACGCTTTGATGATCCACAAGGCCATGAAGCAGTTCGGTATCACCGATTCAAAAAAAGTTGTGAAAGTGGGCGATACGCCCGTGGACATTGCCGAGGGTAAAACGGCCAAATGCCTTTTCAGTCTTGCGGTTACGAACGGGTCGCATACGGAGGCAGAGCTCATTCGGCTCAATCACGATGGCCTGCTTCCCACCTTAGGCCACCTAAGGGGCTTTTTGGAACAGAAGCTCAATCTTGCGAATGGCTAAAACGCCTGTCGAGACGGCCGTTGACCAGGTTTTCGACCTCTTCGAACAACATGGCAATGCCGATTATATCGGTGAGGCCATTTCGCAACTGGAACATGCCTGTCAGGCCGCACAGCTTGCAGAAAGAGAAGGTTTCGGTGAGGAGGTCATTCTTGCAGCTCTATTCCACGATATCGGTCACCTCTGCGAAATGAACGGGGAACAGCCCAATATGGGCGGTTATGGCGTGATGGAGCACGAAAAACTCGGGGCAGATTTCCTTCGGAAAAAAGGCTTTTCTGAAACCGTTGCCAAGTTGGTGCAAAGCCACGTTCAGGCCAAGCGCTATCTCTGTTATGCGGATAAGGAATACTACGGCAAACTATCGGAAGCATCCAAGAAGACCTTGAAGTATCAGGGTGGCCGGATGACAGCAACTGAAGCATCTGAATTCGAGCGCGATCCGCTTTGCCATACCATCATCCGCATGCGCCACTGGGACGAAATGGCCAAAGAGATCGACATGCCATTACCGAATATGGAACAGTTTAGAAAAATGGCCGTTGAACACCTGAATGCTTCACATTGATCTGAATTCATACCTTCATTCCATCATAACCTAATCGCCTCATCACATTTCCATGTCTTGGACGAATTACCACAGTCACACCAACTACTGTGACGGTACCAACACCCCAGAGGACTACATCAAGAAAGCATTGGCATTGGGAATGCCGACCTACGGATTTTCATCGCACGCACCCATTCCATTCTTCGAATGCAAATGGGCGATGAAGCTGGAAGAACTTCAGGATTACGTTGACGAGGTTTACCGCCTTCAGAAGAAGTACGAAGACCGCATTGAGATCCTGCTCGGTCTTGAGGTCGATTATCTGCCGGAAAAAATGGGCCCTAAGGCCGATTTCCTGCAGACCGCGGGGTTGGATTATGCCGTGGGATCCATTCATTTCGTTGATTCGTTTGCCAACGGAAGAGGTTGGGAGATTGACGGCCCACTGGAGGTATTCAAGAAGGGACTGAACGAAATATTCGGGGGCGATGCGAAGGCGGCCGTTACCCGTTATTATGAGCTTACGCGCGAAATGCTGGTGGAGGACTGCCCCGAAATCGTGGGCCATCTCGACAAGATCAAGATGCAGAACCTACGTGAACATTTCTTCTCGGAAGATGAAAAATGGTATCGCGATGAAGTGATGCACACGCTTGAAGCAATCGCCAAGACCGATGCCATCATGGAGGTGAACACGCGAGGACTTTACAAGAAGCGCGCGAATGAGACCTATCCGAGCAAGTGGGTGTTGGAAGAGGCTCTGAAACTCGATATTTCCGTTCAGATCAACAGCGATGGACACACGCCCGATGAGATTCTGGGCGAGTTCGGGACTGCCGCAGAACTGCTATTGAATGTGGGATATACGAGCTGTGTGATCCTGATCGATGGCGAATGGGCTGAAGTCGGATTGACCAAAGACGGTTACGACATTTGATCAGCAACCTTAACAATTAAGCAAAGTTGCCCATCACTTCAATTACGACCTTGGCAACTTGAAAAAACTCGGAAAGAACATCACCCAACGACTGGCGAACACCAACGGGTTCGTGCTTTCGATCTATGCGATCATTGCCGCGTTTTCCACCTATTCGTGCATGTACGCCTTCAGAAAACCGTTCTCGGCAGCAAGCTATGAAGGCATTGACGACATGTGGGGACTCTCGTTCAAATCAGCCATTGTCATTGCGCAGGTCCTAGGTTATACACTATCGAAATTCATCGGCATCAAGGTGGTTTCGGAAATGGGCCGCAACAGCCGTGGAGTGGCCCTTCTTGTGTTGATCGGAATTGCTCAACTGGCCCTGCTCGGTTTTGCGGTCGTTCCCGTCAAGTTCAAATTCCTGTTCTTGTTTCTGAATGGAATTCCTCTTGGTATGGTGTGGGGATTGGTGTTCAGTTTCCTCGAAGGAAGGCGTTTCACTGAGATCATGGGTGCCGGACTTTGCGCCAGTTTCATCTTCGCCTCCGGATTTGTCAAAACCATTGGTAAGGGATTGATCCTCGCAGGGGTCCCTGAGTTTTGGATGCCCGTTGCCGTGGGTGCCATTTTCGCGTTGCCGCTGCTATTTTTCGTTGGAATGCTTTCGCTCTTGCCCGATCCTTCCAAGGAAGATGAGGAGTTGCGCACTAGGCGCGAACCGATGACAGGAGCACAGCGCAAAGCCTTTTTCAAGCAATTTGCGTGGGGACTCACCTCGCTTATCATCGTTTACATCATGCTCACGGCCTTCCGCGATTTCCGCGACAACTTCATGGCCGAAATACTCACCCAACTTGGTTTCGGTGACACTCCGGCCATTTTCACCACCACCGAGATTCCGGTCACCATTGCGGTGCTGGTGTTGTTGGGCTTCCTCATGTTCATCCGCAATAACATGTTGGCGCTCACGATAAACCATATCATCATTGCCTTGGGCTGCGCTGGGGTCGGGGCAAGCACTTGGCTTTTTCATCAGGGAATGATCGGCCCCATTCCATGGATCATGCTCACAGGTTTTGGTGCCTATATGGCTTACATTCCTTTCAATTGCATCCTTTTCGAACGGCTGATCGCGGCCTTCAAGTATCCGAGCAACGCGGGTTTTCTCATCTACTTGGCCGATGCGTTCGGATACCTCGGTAGCGTGGCCGTGCTGCTTTTCAAGGACTTTTTCGTTAGCGAAATGGATTGGCTCACATTTTTCACCTACGCCTGCTACGCATTGAGCATCGTTGGAGTGGTTTTCAGCATCTTCGCGATCATCTATTTCGAACGGAGAAAACTTATATTAAACAGATAACCTTTGGCAACCTCTAAAGACAAACTTCTTTTCACGCCCGGCCCGCTGACGACCTCCATGACAGTGAAACAGGCCATGCTTCGCGACCTTGGCTCACGCGATTTTGAGTTCATCCGAATCGTTAAGGAGATTCGCGACCAACTTTTGGAACTAGGAAATGTGAGTCAGGCCAAAGGCTACGAATGCGTGATCACGCAAGGTTCGGGCACGTTCGGTGTGGAGGCCATGATCTCCAGCGCGTTGGCCAAGGACGGTCATTTGCTGGTGTTGGTGAACGGTGCTTACGGAGAACGCATCTGCAAAATGGCCGAGGTTCATGGCATCCGTTTCAGTGCGTTGAGCTACGGAGAAGACGAATCGCCATCGGTTTCTGACCTGGATGAATTTCTGGCGAAAAACCCTTCCGTTACCCACGTGGTCGTGGTTCATTGCGAGACCACCACAGGCATTTTCAACCCGATCAAAGAATACGGAGAAGTGATTTCCAGACACGGAAAACGTTACATGGTCGATGCCATGAGCAGTTTCGGTGCTGTGCCGATCGATCTGGCCGAATGCCACATCGATTTCCTCGTTTCGAGCAGCAACAAGTGCATCGAAGGTGTTCCTGGATTCAGCTTTGCGCTCGTAAGCAAGATCGGCCTGCTAGAATGTGAGGGCCGTTCGCGAACACTGTGTTTAGACATGTTCGCACAATGGAAAGGCTTGGAGAACAACGGTCAGTTCCGATTCACACCGCCAACTCATTCCTTGCTTGCATTCCATCAGGCCATCAACGAATTGAAGCAGGAAGGCGGTGTTCTAGGGCGCTCAGCGCGCTATCAGCAAAACTACCAGACCTTGGTCGGTGGAATGAGAAAAATGGGTTTCACCGAATACCTGCCTGCCGAAAAACAAGGCTACATCATCACCACGTTCGATCATCCCGAAAGTGCGAAGTTCAATTTCATTATGTTCTACGAAAAGCTGAACGAGCGTGGTTTTGCCATCTATCCGGGAAAACTCACCAAGGCCGATTGCTTTAGGATCGGTAACATTGGGCGTATTTCAACGGAAGAGGTGAGTGCGTTGCTGAGGGCGATTGCGGAGGCTAAAGCGGAAATGGGATTCTGATAAGGAGGAAGTAGAGCGAAAAAGGAGAAAACGTGACTGAACGTTTTCTCCTTTTTCGTTTAACCGTTTACTCTTCTATGGAGAAAGCTGCTCCATCACCCAACCATCGCCACTTTTCAGATAAATGAAACGGTCGTGCAGGCGGCTTGGTCGTCCCTGCCAGAATTCAATGCGTTCGGGTTCCACCACATAGCCGCCCCAATAGGTCGGACGCGGCACATCTCCATCTCCGAATTGCGCTTCCAAGAGCTTTACCGAATTCTGTAGCTGATCGGGGTTGGAAACAATGCTGCTTTGTGCCGAGGCCCACGCGCCAATGCGGCTTTCGCGCGGACGCGTGTTCCAATAAGCGTCCGACATTTCTGTAGGAACCTTTCTTATCGGCCCCTCAATTCGGATCTGCCGGTCCAGTTCACTCCAATGGAAATTGAGCGAAACGTATGGATTGGCCGCGATCTCAATGCCCTTGCGGCTGTTGTAATTGGTGTAGAAAACGAATCCGTCACTTTCCACATCGCGCCAATAGACAATGCGCGAAGACGGATGTCCGTGTGCGCTCACCGTGCTCAGACACATGGCGTATGGATCCAATATCTGGGCGTTCACAGCTTCTTCCATCCATGTGGCGAACTGCTCCATCGGGTTTTCATTCAGGTCGTTGCGGCTCAGCGGCTTGCTGGCAAAATCGCGCCTGACGGTGTTGATGTAATTTCGGACTTCTTCGAGGCTCATTGCTTGATTATCGGTTGTAAAGGTATATGGTGAAGTGAAATTGAATTGGTTTGTTCAAATTGCGGGACATGAAAGATCGCATTCTGATTCTCGGCACCGTTTTCCCCGAACCGAATTCATCAGCTGCGGGCGGACGCATGATGCAGTTGGTCGAACTGTTCCGAAGGCAAGGTTGGGACATCACGTTTGCGAGTGCCGCTGCGGAAAGTGAATTCGCGGTTGATCTTTCCGCGTTCGGAGTGAAGCAGGTTTCCATTGCGTTGAACAGTTCTTCCTTCGATGAGTTTGTTCGGAAACTCGATCCGCAAATGGTGCTATTCGACCGCTTTATGACCGAAGAACAGTTCGGTTGGCGCGTGGCCGAAAACTGCCCGAATGCGATGCGAGTGCTCGACACCGAAGACCTGCACTGCCTGCGCCACGGGCGACATCAGGCCTTGAAGGAAAACCGGGAATTCGCCACACGCGATCTGTTGAACGACCACGCCAAACGCGAGATCGCCAGTATTTACCGTTGCGACCTTTCGCTCATCATTTCAGCATACGAAATGGAATTGCTGCGAACGGTTTTCAAGGTGGATGAGGCCTTGCTGCATCATTTGCCGTTCATGTTGGAGAGTTTTACCTCCTAGCCAGGAGGGGAGTCTCGCTTTGAAGAAAGACACCATTTCATCACTATCGGCAATTTCCTACATCCGCCCAATTGGGATGCGGTGCAGCACCTGAAAACCGACATTTGGCCGTTGATTCGCAAGCAACTTCCCGAAGCGGAAATGCACGTTTATGGAGCGTACACCACCGAAAAAGCCAAGTCGCTGCATTCAGCGAAAGATGGCTTTCATATTCTTGGAAGAGCTGAAAACGCAAAAGAAGTGGTAGTGAAGGCGCGCGTCCTATTGGCGCCTTTGCGTTTCGGTGCCGGAATGAAGGGCAAATTGGTGGAGGCGATGCAGTGCGGCACGCCAACCGTCACCACTTCCATCGGAGCTGAGGCCATGCACGGAAATCTGCCTTGGAGCGGGGAAATTGCAGACGAACGGGAAGATTTCGCCCAAGCAGCCATCCGACTTTACACCGACCAAAAAGTTTGGGAAACAGCCCAACGGAATGGTTTTTCCATCATCAACGAGATTTATCCCAAGGAGAAATTAGGCGCACAATTCTTAGAACGAATGGCCAGTTTGCGGTCGAATTTGGATGTGCATCGCCAACAGAATTTCATTGGTTCCATGCTGATGCACCACACCATGCGCAGCACCGAGTTCATGAGCCGTTGGATCGAGGCGAAGAATCGGAAGACCTGAGCCGATCGTCAGGCTGACAAAGCCGATGGAGACTTTCCTATACATTTGCCGCACATCCGACCAATGTCGGGCTAATTTGATCACACATGAAATTCGGAACAAAAGCAGTTCACGCAGGGGTTGAACCCGACCCGACCACAGGGGCCATCATGACCCCCATATACCAAACATCCACCTATGTGCAGGCCGCTCCGGGCGACCACAAGGGTTACGAGTATTCGCGCACTGGAAACCCTACGAGACACGCCTTAGAAAAGGCCATCGCGGAGCTGGAGAACGGTTCACACGGGGCCTGTTTCGGAAGCGGAATGGCGGCCATCGACTGTGTCATAAAGATGCTGAAACCGGGCGATGAGGTCATCAGCACCAACGACCTTTATGGAGGCACCTACCGCCTGTTCACCAAGATCTATGAGGCTTTCGGCATCAAATTCCATTTTGTGCCGATGGGCGATGTGGCCACCGTGAAAGCGAAAGTGAACGCAAATACCAAGCTCATTTGGGTGGAAACGCCCACCAATCCGATGATGAACATCATTGATATTGAAGCAATGGCCCAATTGGCCAAAGACGCAGGAGCACTTTTGGCCGTTGACAACACCTTCGCCACGCCAGCCTTGCAACTACCGCTCGATCTGGGTGCGGACATCGTCATGCATTCCGTGACCAAATATCTTGGCGGTCATTCTGATGTGGTGATGGGTGCGCTCGTAGTGAAGGACAAGGCCCTGGCCGAACGCATGTATTTTATTCAGAACAGCAGCGGTGCCGTATGCGGCCCCATGGACAGCTTTCTTGTGTTGCGTGGGCTGAAAACGCTTTCCATCCGCATGAAACAGCATTGCATCAACGGAAAACTGATCGCCAACTGGCTGAAAGACCAACCAAAGGTGGACAAGGTCTATTGGCCCGGTTTCGAATCGCACCCGAATCACGAAGTGGCCAAACGCCAGATGAGCGATTTCGGTGGAATGGTGTCGTTCACTTTGAAGGACAACAGCATTGCCGCAGCCACCAAAGTTCTTTCTGGAACGCAACTTTTCTCGCTTGCCGAATCGTTGGGCGGGGTGGAATCGCTTATCGGACATCCGGCAACCATGACCCACGCCTCTATTCCAAAGGTGGAAAGGGAAAAGACCGGGGTGGTCGATTCGCTCATTCGCCTTAGCATTGGAATTGAGGACGCGGACGACCTGATAGCTGACCTTCGAGCCGCTCTTGCGTAGCCCGAACGTAAGCTAGGTTACACACGCCCCAAGCATCGCGTGTTATATTTGTCTCTACCAAACTGAAAAAATGAAGAATTCTTTACTCGTCCTTTCCCTTTTTGCCGTGTCTGTTTTCAGCGCAAATGCCCAGAATGCCCACTGTGGTTTCGATGAGCATTTGGATAAGATGCTTGCGAAGGACCCTTCCGGACTTCAGACCATTCTGGAACTGGAGGACAGCGCAAGAGAGATCACGCGGCAGCGAGTGACGGGCGAAACCGAGCGAGGCGGAGGCCCACGTATCATTCCAACCGTCTTCCACGTGATCCATCAGGGGGGCAGCGAGAACATAAGCTACGAGCAGATCGAGGATCAGATCCGGATACTGAACGAGGATTTCCGTAGGCTGAATGCCGATGCGAGCGAAACACGCGCGGAATTCCTGCCCGTGGTGGCCGATGCGAACCTTGAGTTCCGTTTGGCGAAACTCGATCCGCAAGGAAACTGTACAGATGGAGTCGTCAGGGTCTGGTCGCCATTGACCAACAACGCATCGGACGACAATGGTGTCAAGGGTCTGAGTTATTGGAACCGCGATAAGTATTTCAATGTGTGGGTGGTTTCGAACATTGACAATGAAGAAGGGACTGGTGGTACCATTTTAGGTTACGCGCAGTTTCCCGGGTTTGGAAATGCCACAACCGATGGGGTGGTGGTTAGGGCCGACTTTGTAGGCAATATCGGCACTGGAGCCAGCAATGGAAGCCGAGGTAGAACCCTGACCCACGAAGCAGGGCACTGGTTTGGGCTTTTTCACACCTTTCAAGGGGGATGCGCAGGAGGTTTTTTCGGTGAGGGCGTTGACGACACACCACCCATTGCCGAGGCCACACCGAGCAACTGTCCATTGAATGCTAACACCTGCTCGAACGATAACCCTGACCTGCCCGACATGGTGGAGAACTACATGGACTATTCGAATGGGGCCTGCCAGAACACCTACACCTTGGGGCAGAAGGATAGGATGGACGCGGTGCTCGATGGCACTCGGGCGCAGATCCATTCGGCCAATAACCTTACTGCCACCGGAGTGCTGTTGGGCAATTCGCCCTGCGCCCCAGTGGCCGATTTCTACCTGGATCGCACCATCGTCTGTGCGGGTCAGCCGGTCACCTTCATAGACAATTCATTCAACGGAACAGTGACAACTTACGATTGGGATCTTACGGGTGCCACCCCGAACCAATCGGCCAATGCCGAACCTACCGTGGTTTATGAAGCACCAGGGGTCTATTCGGTAACGCTCAATGTGAGCAATGCCGAAGGAACCGATAGCCAGACCCTGACCGAGTACGTAACGGTTATTCCGGCCACGGCTGAAGTGAACAACTGGTTCAGTTTTGAAGGATTTGAAGAGACCGAAGAAGACTACTTCATTCTTTCGGATGGCCTTGGAAGCACTTGGGCCGAAACAAACACGGCCTTCACCGACAGCAAGGCCATCTTCTTGAACAACTACAACGGTAGTCCGGCAGGAAGTACGGATGAGTTCCAACTTCCATCGGTCAATTTGAGCCTGATGAACGACCCCGACCTTTATTTCCGATTGGCGTACAAGCAGCGCTCTGCCGACCAGGCCGATAACCTGAGGGTCTATGTTTCTGACGACTGTGGCGATTCGTGGTCCTTGCGTTTCAACAAGAGCGGGGCATCGTTGGCCACCGTGACTGGCACACAGAGTTCCACCTTCACCCCCAGCACGGCCGACCAGTGGGAGCTGATCAACGTGAACCTCAGCAGTTTTGCCAGTGCCGATCACCTGCTGGTCAAATTCAGAGGCACCAGCGATGCGGGGAACAACATGTATATTGATGACATTCAGATCTCGGGCCCGCTTGGAGTGATAGATGCGCAGAGCGATTTTGTCTTCGGAGTGAGTCCAAATCCAATGCGCGATCAGGCGCAGATTAATTTGGAAGTGGTGAATGCGGGAAGCTACAACATTTCGATAATTGATGTGACCGGAAAGCTCATTTCAACGGTTCATTCAGGAACTCTTTCTTTCGGAAATCATCGCTTCGATGTGGGTAAAGTTTTGCTTCCTAATGCTGGCATTTACTTCATTCAGGTGGACAACGGGCAAGGACGAAAGGTTCGGAAAGTGGTGGTGCAGTAACCTATCGTTTTGCTACGGAGTGAATTGTCGAGTAGGAATAGGTAGAATGAATGCGCCTGTTCCTTTTTGTAGATTCGGTATTCTATTAGAAAAACCACACTATGAAAACCACACTGCCACTACTGTTGATCCCCGTTCTTCTGATAGCCATTGGCTGTCAGAACCCTTGCACGAAGACCACCTTTATAGTGTACTCCTACTCGGGCGACACCATTTTTACGGAACGTGCCTATCCCAACTGCGATGACACACTGACCTACCACGAACGACAGGTGAAACGCGATTCGACCGTCATTGCCGAAGGCGAGGTGGTGAGCGGCAAGAAGGAAGGAATTTGGGAAACCAATGGTTGGATGAGGACCGTCACGGAGTATAAACAGGGTATTGCCGTGAAGGCCGAATGGTTTCACGACAATGGAAAGCTCATGCAGGAAGAGGTGCTCGGAGCTGATTCGCTTTACAAAGTGAGGAGCTTCTATGAGGACGGTACGCTGGAATCCGAGAGTTACCAGAACTTGGACGGTTATCTGACAGGATCTGGAATTGACTATGACACGCTTGGCCGAAAGATGGCCGAAGGGGAATACATTGCCGAGCCTTGTTTGACAGACACCATCTACATCGAAAGCCCTGAACCGCCCTACGACCTTCAGATGACCATCGTTGAGGAGTTGGGCGGTAAACACGGCCCGTGGCTTAATTATGATTCGAGTGGGAATGTGACCGATACGGTGGTGTTTGACCGTGGGGTGCCGGTTGGGAAGGAAGTAGAGTCGGAGAACGGGGCCGAACTTGGAGTCCCGAAAGTTGAAAAGGAGCCATTGAAAGAGCCTCAAAAAAAAAGTCCGGGCCAATAGTCCTTGACCCCACCGAATTCGAGGGCCGGATCATTTACAAGGTAGAGGTCAACCACGAAATTCTCAGTACAGGCTGGAGTGTGCCTACGATGGGAACCAAACGGGAAGTGTTCTATAAACGGGGCAACTGGCTGGAAAAGTCGAATGGTAAACATTTCGACTGGCGACTCTACCAACCGGTCGAAGACCGCGTGTACGTCAGCAATTACTTTGGCGATGATGTTCCCAGGATCGTTTGGACAGCTGGGGGCTATTTTCAAGACTGTAATAAAGTTTTGCGGACAGAGTTCATCCCCGAAGCAGAAACGATCCTTGGTCATTTGTGCGACCGCCTGATCCTTTACACGAAGTCCGACACCTTGGAATATTTCTATTCTTCCGAACTGGGACTGGACCATAGGCATTTTGAAGAATGCAAACAGTTGCATTTCAACGTTTGGACCAGCCTCACGAATGCCATGCCGTTAAAAATGGTTTTTTCCATGGTGAGTTTGGGTAAGCTCAAATACACGATGACTGCTACATCGATTCAACGAATGAAGATTGATGATCGTGTGTTCAGTTTGCCTATAAAGGGAATGAAAACGGAGCCTAGCTGGGAAGATGCACACATGGAGTTTATCAAGAATCATTGAATACTACCCACGAGCTCCAAGCTGTTATCTTCGCGCCCTTCAACCAAAGCCCATGCGCAAGATCCATCACCTTTCGAGCTGCGACACTTGTCAGCGGATCATTGCTGAGCTTGGGCTGAAGGAGAAGGGCTTCTTTTTTCAGGATGTGAAACAGGAGAACATCTCTGCCGAAGAACTGGACGCGGCCAAGGAGCGGGTGGGGTCGTATGAGGAACTGTTCAACAAACGGGCACAGAAGTTCCGCAGCATGGGGCTGAACGAGGTGAAGCTGACCGAGGCAGATTTCAGAAAGTTCATCTTGGAAGAATACACGTTTCTGAAACGCCCGTTGATCTGGATAGGGGAGGAAGTTTTTGCTGGAAACGCCAAGAAGACCATTGAAGCGGCAAGGGCTGAACTGAATGGATAGGCAATTGATCGCGCACCTGGCGCTTATCGGTGCGCAGCTACTTTACGGGGCCAATTACACCATTGCCAAAGAGGTGATGCCCGAATTCATTCAGCCTTTCGGATTTGTACTGTTGCGTTGCCTTGGGGCGGTTTCCATGTTCTGGACGGTGAGCCTTTTTGTGAAGGAGAAGATAGACCCGAAAGACCTTCCGAGGCTGGCGGTTTGTGCGGTTTTCGGCATAGTGATCAACCAACTTATGTTCTTCAAAGGGCTGAGCCTGACGCATCCGATCAATGCGGCCGTCATCATGATATCGACCCCTATTCTGGTGCTTGTGATGGCCTCGGTGATCATCAAAGAACGGATAACCACCCAAAAGGCGCTGGGCATCGGTATTGGAACGGTGGGTACGCTTCTTATTCTGGTGGTAGGCAAAACGCTTTCCTTCAGCTCAGACACCTTCACGGGCGACCTGCTTATCCTGGTGAATGCTTCGTCATACGGGGTGTATCTGGTGCTTATTTCTCCACTCATGAAGAAATACAACCCGATAACGGTGATCAAATGGCTGTTTCTTTTCGGGCTCATCATGGTGGCTCCGTTCGGCTATTCGGAGTTCGTGCAGATAGAGTGGAGCACCTTTCCACCCCACATCATTTGGGCAACCGTGTTCGTGGTGGTGGGGCTGAGTTTTTTCGCCTATCTGTTCAATATTTCGGCCCTTAAGTATGTGAGCCCGTCTGTGGTGAGCACCTACATTTATCTGCAACCGGTCATTGCGTCAACCATTGCCATCGTGTTGGGCAAAGACCAAATGACATGGATCAAGCTGGTTTCGGCCCTGCTGATCGGTGTGGGTGTTTATCTGGTAAGTGCCAGACCACGTACTCAAACGGCCGGAAACGAAATATAGAAGGTGCTGCCTTTTCCGAGGTCGGTTTCGAACCAGATTCGACCCTTGGCCAATTCCACAATGTTCTTGACCATGGCCAGGCCAAGCCCCATGCCCGAGGTCTTGGTGGTGAAATTGGGCGCGAAGATCTGTTCGCGAAGCTCTTCGGCTATGCCGGTGCCATTGTCGCTGACGCTGACAAGCCAATGCTGATCTTGGTGTTTCAGGGCGATGACTATCTGTGGCCTCCTATCTTCGGGAATGGCCTGAATTCCGTTCTTGATAAGGTTGTTGAACACGCGGAGCATCTGGTCGCGGTCGGCAAGGATGATGCTTGGGCCATCGGTGGGTAATTGGAGCAGCACCTCGGCCTCCGATCCCTGATGAAGCGAAACTGCGCTTTCGAGCAGTTCTCTCAGGTCAACGCTCTCCATGTTTGATCCGGGCATCTGAGCAAACGAACTGAACTCTGTGGCAATGTTCGAGAGCGTATCGATCTGCTCGATGAGGGTCTTGGCCATGCGGTCTATTCGTTCGTCCAGATCGTCCACGCCATCGTTCTTGCTGCGCTGCAGCATCTGAATGCTGAGTTTCATGGGTGTAAGTGGATTCTTTATTTCGTGGGCCACCTGTTTGGCCATTTCGCGCCAGGCACTTTCGCGCTCAGACCTGGCAAGCAGTTCGGCACTCTGCACCAGTTCGTTCAAGGTGCGGTTATACTCTTCCACAAGTTCACCGATCTCGTCCTTGCTGGTCCAAACAATGGCGCGGTTGGTCTGATCGAGTTTCAGGTTGCGTAGGCTTTCGCGAATGAAACGCAACGGTTCGGTGATGCGGTTGGAAATAATGATGGCCAACACTACGGAAAGC
>CAMCFW010000013.1 GCA_945874195.1 Chryseobacterium gleum | reverse complement strand
CCTATGGAACAGGGCCTTATGGGCTTGCAGACCTTGAACATGATGCGATGGGCCAAGATGGTGTATCGTGTATGGGTTGCCATAAGCAAACGGACGAACGATTAGGTTCAAACCATTCTGGTGAATTGCATTATCACGAGGACATGGTGGAATACGGACCGTTCGGCAAGCCTTTGCAGGGACCGATGCAGGGTTTTGTGGGGGTGACCCCAGAATACGGAGAGCATGTGACAAAGGCTGGTTTCTGTGCGGGCTGCCACACGCTGGTGACCCAGAGTGTTGACCTGCAGGGCAATTACACTGGAACCAGCTTTGTGGAACAGGCAACCTATCACGAATGGTTGAATTCGGACTATAATCAACAGGTTGGAGGCATTACGTGCCAAGGATGCCATATTCCGCGGACGGATTATCCTGTGGTCATATCGGCCAACTATCTGCTGTTGCAGCCGAGAACGCCTTTTGGAAAACACGAACTGGTAGGAGGCAACACGTTCATGCTAAAGCTGATGAAACAACATAGACAGCAACTGGACATAAGGGCCAATGACGTTCATTTCGATTCAACCATCGCGCAGACGATGCGCAATCTGCAACTTCATTCGCTGAGCAGCGAACTGACGCACGATGGTTTTTCCAACGACACAGCCTATTTCAGCCTCAGCCTGCGCAATATGACCGGGCATAAGTTCCCTTCCGGGTATCCGAGCCGAAGAGCCTACGTGGAATTTGTGGTGACAGATCAGCAAGGGGACACGGTCTTCAGTTCGGGTGTGCTAAATGCAGAGCATTATCTCCCTCAGGAGAACACGAGCTATGAACTGCACTATGACGTGATAAGGAGCGAAGATGAGGTTCAGATCTATGAGATGGTGATGGGCGATGTGAACGGTGATGTGACCACGGTGCTTGAACGCGCAGTGGTACCACTCAAAGACAATCGCTTGGTTCCGAGGGGTTTCAGCACCCAGCATTCAACGTATGACACCACCGCCATTTTTGGAACCGCTTTGCAGGATCCGGATTTCAATTTTGATGGTTTTGAGGGTTCGGGATCGGACGTAGTGCATTTCCATGTTCCGCTGAACGGAGTAATGGATACACTCACCGTCAGGTCTAAGGTGTATTATCAGGCCGTTCCTAAGAAATGGACCGAAGAGATGTTCGGGGTGCAGACGCCTCAGATAGACACCTTTAGAACCATGTTTGATGGTGCAGACCACACGCCTGTTCTGGTAGCCTCAGATTCGTTGATCGGTCTGGTGCCGTTGAGCATTCGGCAAGAGATGAAGCTGGATGAGATGAGCGTTTATCCGAATCCGAGCAGCGATGTGATCCGTTTGAAAGGCGTAAAGTCAGGTGATGTACGTATGATCGAGGTATTTGACACAAACGGAAAACGGGTGTATTCAAATGCCGGATATGACGTGTCTGGAATCGTGCTCGACACCCGACCTGGAATTTACCTCTTAAGGGTAAAGACCGATGAAGGTGAACGGGTGTTCAGGGTGGTGAAGAGGTAATCGGAATGGCTTAAAGGTCAAACCTGAACTGCGCTTCGACCGCAAAATGATCGGAAAGGTCCTGAAATTTCTTACTCCATCGCGAGCGGGGCATTCGAACGAAGCGTTTAACATCGGCATTGATCCCATTGGGGCGATAGAACGCATAGTCGATCCAAGCGCGTTTCTTCTTTTCGCTGCGCGCCAATTTGATATCGTTCAGTTCGCCATCTGAAGTGAACTGCTGATCGCCATCGAACATGGCATTCTGCACACCGAGTATGTCTATCATCAGGTTGTAGCGGGCCGAATCGTTGCGATGCGTGTTGAAATCGCCACAGATGAGCTGCGGAACAAGAGTTTGTCTGTGTTTGGTAAGTAGGGTGTCTATCTCTCGGTATTGACCTTCTTTTAGTTCGGGCGATCCGCCTGCTTCGAGATGTGTTCCAAGTATCTGAAATGTTTGGCCTGCAAATTCGCCTTGCGCCAAAAGTGCACCTTTTCGGCTCCAGCAGTCAATTCCATCACATTCCTTGAAATCAACCGCGCCCAGTTGCCTTAGCGGAATGCGGCTTACCATCCAAATGCCGCTGTTGGTGCGCAACGAATACCATCGCTTGTTGGCGGGACCAGACCTGTGAGGAAAATTCTGTTTCAATCTGCGCCATATCTTTCTTCGTGCAGCGCCATGAAAAGCCTCTTGGAAGACGAAAATGTCGAAGTCTGAATCTTTGAGCAGGTTGCCTATGTGCTTGGCCCTGCGCTGCTTTCCAGTGAATTTTGCAAGGGGTGGAAGCATGTAAATGTTCCATGAAAGTACCTTGAGCGGAGGGGCAGAACGGACCTGATCGAGTGGGGATGGAGTGGAGAGAAAGTCTTGCGCTAGCGAATCATGAGCCGTAAAAGCCAGCACGAGCATGATGCCGGCCACCAACCTCAACCAAATGGCATTCTTGGTTTTCATTTACCGACCGTTGGCAGGTCGCCTTCTTTCTCGATGGCCTTGATCACCATTCGGTCAACAAAACTTGGGAGCAACTTGCTGAGGTAGTAGCTGAGTTTGCCTTGCATGGTGAGCACCACCCGTTTTTTCCGTTTTTTAACTCCGTTGAAGATGTGGTCGGCCACTTCTTCAGCGCTCATCATACTCTTTTCTTCACGTGGCGATTCGCCCTGTGCACTACCATCGGCCACCAGGGCAGCTTTGCGGATGTTGCTTTCGGTGTAGCCCGGGCACACGATCATAACGTGCAACGAGGTGTTATGATTTTCCAGTCGTAGTCCGCTGAGGAATCCCTCCATGGCGAATTTTGAAGCTGAATAGCCCGTTCGGCCGGGCAGACCCTGATAACCCGCCACTGATGAAACACCCACCACCGAACCATGGTTCTTCAACAACTGGCGCAATGCATATTTGGTGCAATGGACGGTTCCGAAGAAGTTCACTTCCATCAATTGGCGGATGACCGAAAGGTCGACCTCTTTGAAAAAAGCCCTCATGCTGATACCGGCATTGTTAATAAGCACATCGATGCGCCCATATCTGTTCAGCGTTTCATTGATCATGCGCACACAGTCTTGTTCGCTTGCCACATCGCCCTGAACCGTGAGCACTTCAATGAGCTTGGCGCGAAGTTCAGCCGCGGCAGCTTCCAGGTTTTCGGCATTTCGGCCTGTAATGCATATTCGGCCACCTTCCCGTCCGAAGCGTTCTGCACATGCTTTGCCAATGCCCGAACTTCCGCCCGTTATCAACACCACTTTATCCTTAATGAATGACATAGGGCAAACTTAAGACATAGAATTCGGTGGTTATTCAGCTTTCTTGGTATGTTAGCCGAAATTACTCTCAGATGCAGTTGGTTGAAGTTCGAAGTTCGGAGCAGGAAAAGGAATGGATCCTGTTTCCGGTGAATCTATATGCCAACGACCCGCTTTATATCCGCCCCATCGATCAGGAAGTGAGAGATGTGTTTGATAAGAAGGTGAACAAGTTCTATTCGTTTGAGAAGAGCGAAACCATAAAGTGGTTGGCTCAAAAAGATGGCATAACCGTTGGACGGATAGCCGCCTTCGTCAATGGAAAAACGTTCAATACGGAAGATAGACCGACCGGAGGCTGCGGCTTTTTTGATTCCATTGATGATCAGGAAGTGGCCAATTTACTATTCGATTCTGCCCGCAATTGGCTAAAGGAACGCGGCATGGAGGCCATGGACGGCCCCGTCAATTTTGGTGAACGCGATAAGAATTGGGGGGTGTTGATCAATGGTTTCGCGGAGCAGAATTACGGCATGCTTTATAATGCACCGTATTATCAGAAACTGTATGAGAATTATGGTTTCCAGCTTTATTTCAACCAATTTACGTACGGAAGAGATGTACAGAAGACCAAGGATTTTGACCCTCGGTTCTACGAACGGGCACAAGAGGCGCTGAACAATCCTGATATCAGTTTCCGTTACATCAGGAAAAAAGACTTTGACAAGGCGGCCATCTATTTTCATGAAGTTTATACAAAGGCCTGGGGAAATCACGAAGGGGTGAAGCCGATGACGTTGGAACAGGCCCAGAAGATGTTCGCCAAGCTAAAGCCCATTGCAGACGAACGTCTTATCTATTTTGGGTTTTACAAGGACCAACCCATTTCATTCTTTCTTTCCATTCCAGAATTGAATCAGCTTTTTAAACATGTGAACGGAAAGATGAACTGGCTTGGAAAGTTGAAGTTCTTCTATCACATGAAGACCGGTTCTTGCAAAAAGATGCTCGGTATCGTGTTTGGGGTAATACCCGAATGGCACGGGCACGGGGTTGAAAGTGGAATGGTGGTGGCTTACAGCAAATTGGCGTGGGGAATCGGCATTCCCTACAATACCATTGAAATGAACTGGATCGGAGATTTCAACCCGAAGATGATGCGCGTTTGCGAACAATTGGGCGCTACCATCGTCCGGACACACGCAACCTATCGATATCTTTTCGATAGGAATTTGCCCTTTGAGAGATGTAAGATCATCGGATGATCTGCTAAAAAAAATTGAAGGAAATGCGAATGGAAGTTGCTGGTTTTAAATAATGTGGATCCCATTCATGGTTTATTCTTAATTTTTCATTCATAATCTATTGAAATGAGAGACTACATCTACATACTGCATCTGGCGCCAAAATACCGCAGCAAGGAAAGTTGGACAGAAAAGGAGAATGCCATCATAGAACAACATTCTCAGCGATTGGCAAAGCAGAAGGAGCGTGGCGTGGTGAAATATGTGGGCAAGACCGACCTGCCAATTGAGAATTCCGGAAACTTCGGTCTGGTGGTGTTCGAGGCCGAACACGACACCATGGCCGAACTCTTCATGCGCTCTGATGCAGCTGTCATGAAAGGCATCATGACGGCCGAATGCCATCCTTTCAGTCGGGTTCACTGATCGGGCGTGGGCATGTAATCCTTTTTCTGCCTCCTTCTGAAAAGGTCGCCCAGTCTATTGAACTCGCGCTGATAAGATAGACCCACACCCTGTGTGAACGGTGCGTTATTGACCAATGTATTTATGTCGTTGCTCTTGTTGAAGGCCCGAACACGGAACCGACCATCACTGGTGATCTTATATTCAATGTTCACATCACCAACAATATTACTGGAGCTGGATGTGTTTGCCACACCCACGTTTCCATCGACCATGATGCGATTGTTGAACAGCTGGGTGGAAAGCGCAACTTGTAGCTCATCGCTCGTAATGTCATCGCCCGGTCGATAGTTAAGCCCCACGTCAAAATCGTTGCTGATCTTAGAAAGCCAATTGCTGAGCTGGTTTGACACCATTTCGGCCGAACTTGAGGTGAGAAAACCACCGGCCTGTTGCAGTGCTTGATTCTGGTCTTCGGTCGGAAAGAAGCGATTGAGCACAAGAAGCCCGAACACCTGGCGGTTCATTTCCTGTTCGTTTCCAACCCCGATCTTGTTCTTCATTTCGGTCTTGGTGCGTTCGTCAGAATTTGGTAGATCGATATCGAAACTGATGTTAGGGTTGAGCAGATTGTCGGTCATTTTAAGCAGACAATCCACCTGAATCCGCTTCTTGTAGCTGTCCAAAGTGTCGGGATACATGAGGTCGTACAACGAAGTTCGAACACCGTAAACCGCATCGATGTTGATAAGCGCCTGATACGGACTTCCGCTCCAGTTAATGGTTCCACCCTGATTAATTAAGAATTTCTTATTGATGATGTTCTGAAGCGTGAAAAGGTATTCACCCTTCTTAATGATGAAATCTCCAAACATTTTGAAGTTCCCAGCCTTATCAAGCGAAAGGGTTATATCGCCATTTCCCTGACCCTTGATTATGTCGCCCACCTTAGGGTCGAAAATGAGTTGAACCTCGGCATCGCTGGTCACCTCAATGTCCATGTCGAGTGTCAGGTTTTTGAATTTGACCGAAATGTCCTTCTGATCAGCTTCCGAATCTTCAGAACCTTTCGGTTTTACAAAGGTGATGAAGTCGCTTTCGTTCACGCTTTTAGCACCGAATAGCGGAATGTTGAATTTAGACCCGCGCTCGGTCTTCATCGATAGTTCCAAGTGCATGCTCTTGGGGTCGCCAAAGAAATGCACCTGGCCGGTGCCATAGGCTTTGCCATAGTAAAGAGAGTTCATGGCCGAATTGGTGTTCAAGGCTAAAAAGTTGTTGGCCTCAAGTCTGGCATCGAAGCGGAATTTTTTGAATCCGGTGTGTTTAACCCATCCGTTTATGCTGCCAGTGCGGTCGGTTTCGTCCTTCAGTTTCAGATCATTGAAATAAAATCCATCGGGTTTCACCAGAACTGTATCCGAAATTCTGAAACGGGTGTTAAGGTAGGTGAACAGCACATCTGCTTCTTGCAACACCACCGTTCCAGAAAGTTGCGGGTCTTTCAGGGTTCCTTTAAGCGTGAGGTCGGCCTTTGCTGTTCCTTTCACTTCGGTCAGCACCTTAGAGATGTAAGGGTCGAAAAGGCTCAATGGAATCTGGTCCACCATGGCCTTCAGGTTGAAATTCTGTTTGCGTTCGCTACCCGGTAAAAATTCGCCCACCAGGCTCAAACTGGTAAGGTCTTGCCGCTGAAAGAGGCCGAAAACCTGAATACTTCGTGTGGCAGGTATCCAAGTATTGTTCAGTTCGCCATTTCCTACCAACACACCGTTTACAACCAACGAATCGATCTGAAGCTGATTGGTGAGAAACAGCTTATCGTAAAGTCCCGAGATCTGTGCGTTACCGGAAATGTCGCCACCCAATTTCAGCCCAGACCGCTGCGAGGCGATGTTCACGTTTGACAGATCGAAGTTGTGTAGCGAAAGGTCCAGTTTGGCCGAAGGGTCTTTGGATATCTTTCCGTTGAGCCCGATACGTTGTGTTTTGTTCGAGAATTGAAAATCGCTGAAGGTGAACGTGGAACTGTCTATTTGCAGCAGGTTGTTCGGGGCCACCTTCCATTCTAGCCCCGCAACGGTCAGTTGCGTTTCTTCCAATTTGAAACTTACGGCCTTGTTTTTTGGGAACGAGGCCACACCTTGAATGAAGGCGTTGTTTGCGATCTTGCCCTTGTTGTTCCATTTCACCGCTAGGCCAAGACTATCGTTGAACGTGAATGAATTTACCTCGAAAGCTGCGAGGTATAGGCTGTCCGTAAAATTCAACCTGTCGGCAAACACGGCCAGTTGAAATTCGTTTCCTGGATTTTCGGCCTCAATCTTCACATTATGGAATCGGATGTCACGGAAGGCCACCTCACTTAACGTTCCTCTAAGGAACACTTCGTCCTTACTCGATGAATAGCTGCCTTTGAAGTTGGAATTGTCGCTAACATGCAGGTCTTTCAGAAGGTAATATGTAATGAATTCGGTGTTTTTCAGATCGATGTTGAAATCGAATTCCAACCCCTGGTCAGGAGGTAACTTTTTGAATTCGCTTGCATAGCTTGGCAGGTGTTTGTTTAGCAGATTGTTTACAGCTTTCGGGATATTTTTCAGAGTGAATTCGCCATCAAAATCGGCATCAAGAATGTCCGAACGCAACCTGAGGTGCTTCACTTTTTCGGCTTCAGAAATGGCCAGCGAAAACTTCTCCATCCTATAAAGCGAATCGTCCTGTTGCTGATAGGTGGCATTGGCAATGTTGATCTGGCCGATGATGTTGTCTATGTCATCTCCAACAAAATTTACGTCAAGTACTCCGCTAACGGTGGCATTTTCTCGTTTGCGAAGCAGATTGAGCTCGTATAGATTGGCATGGCCGATATCTGAATGGAAATTGAAAGCTGGAAGTTTTCCTGTAAGGTCGAAACCGCCTGTGAACACGAGGTCTAGATTGGCGTCAGCAATAGTGAGGTCGCCTTCGAATTTGCTTTTGGCAAAGGTACCGTTCACTTCAATATTCTGATAATCGTAGCCAATGAGTTCTGCCGAAAGCACGGTGCCGTCAAGTTTTGCGTTGATGTCCTCTTTGGCCAATCCTTTTCCCACAACGGTGGCCTTCAAAGAAACCTTGCCCAATTTTTCGGTGTCGAAGAATTTTCCAAGGTCAAAACCTATCGATTCGAGCTTTCCTGAATAGGAAATGAGCTTCGATTCATCGTCTTTTTTGAGAGAAATGTCTGTTCGCAGATGTCCGATCTCGGTATTCAATTTTCCGAACGCCACAAAATCGTTTATGAAACCGGTGAAGTTCCCGGTGAAGTCGATCCTACCCATTTTGGCCAAATTGGGCGGGAGTTCCAGTTTCTTGCCGCTTTCGAATGGCGGAATCGGTAGCATGACCAGATCGGAGTATCGTGTGCTGAAGCGCTTCAGATTAAGGTAGAGGAAGGTTTCGTTGAAATTTGGCAGCCCATCCATGTCGATGTCGCCTTCCAAGGAGGTCATGGTGCCGAAATTGACCTTCATTCCGCGTGCGTTCAATGAAGAAACCGGCCCATACAAGTGGCCAGAGAGTCTGAGGTTTTCTTTCAGCCCGTTCAGTTTCGGGGCAAAGAACGACACGTCACTAAAACTCACTTTCGATGGTTCGATCCAGTATTCCATTCTCACGCTGTCGAGAAAGTGGAGGTAGCTGCTCCAACTGCCATAAGTGTAATGAAGGTTCAGTTTCAGATCGCTCTTGGCTGTTTCGATGGCCAAGTCATCCACCTTCAGTTCCTTAGAACTTACCTTGACGTTACCTTTGAAACTCTTCAGGAAAAAACCACGATTCTCGTGACAATTTAAACTGAGGATATTGCCATAGATGGTGTCAACATCAATCCTAATATCATTTATCTCCAGGTTGATAGCGCGGACATCAAGGTCTTTGTAGTCGATGCCGATTGACGTGGAATTGGCATAATGATTCTTTAATTTGAATGAGGCGTTTCTGAGTTCGAAAGCATCCGACCGAATATCCCATTCGTTGGCCGAGGCAGAGTCTTTGGGCACCGAAAAATAATCTATCAGAAATTGGATGTTGAGTTTTTCGTCTCCTTCATATTTATGGAGATAGAATTTCAGGTCATCGATTCTTACTTTGGTAAGCACCACTTTTTTTGACCTTATTCCGATACCTCCAATTCCCAAGTGAAGATGATTGAGGTAAGCAAGCGTATCACCTTTCAGGTCTTCCAGATAAAGTCCTTCGAGAATGACGCGGTTGAAAAAACCGATGTCAATGCCCCGCACCGTTACCGCGGTTTTCAACTCATCAGAAAGGTATGAGGCAATGTATCCGGTGAGTTTTGTTTGAACCCTCGGACTGCGAAGGGCCACATATGCACCTCCGATCAAAAGCACCAAAAGCAGGCTGAGCACAGAGGTCCATGCGAATGCTTTTTTGATACTTTTGAAAATCATTGACCTCAGAAAACCTTGTTCGCGAAGGTAGACAATAACGATGCCGAGGTAAACTCGCCTCTCATCTTATCCATCGAATCATCTTGCGATGACACATCGGCTGCGGTTCTTAGAGGAAACGTGGTTCTTTCGAACGTAGTGGCGGATCAGAAAGTACATGAACAGTTCGGAGGCGTGGTGCCAGAATTGGCTTCCCGCGAGCATCAGAAGAACATCGTCCCGGTAGTTGAAAGTGCGCTGAAGTTGGCCAACATCACGAAAACCGACCTGCATGCCGTGGCTTTTACGGAAGGTCCGGGATTGATAGGCAGTCTGTTGGTGGGAGGTACTTTTGCAAAAGCGATGGCGCTTTCGCTCGGAGTGCCGCTTATCGCGGTTGATCACATGCGCGCTCACATCCTTGCACATTTCATTTTCGAAGAGGGAAGAAAAGCGCCAGAGTTTCCCTTTCTCTGTCTTACCGTAAGTGGGGGCCATACTCAGATAGTGTTTGTGAGTTCGCCTTCGAAGATGGAGGTTGTCGGAAAGACGATAGATGATGCTGCGGGCGAAGCGTTCGATAAGGCGGCAAAGATCATGGGGCTCGGTTATCCGGGCGGACCGCAAATTGATAGACTTGCAAAGACCGGAGACCCGAACAGATTTGCTTATTCGTTACCCAAGACTGAGGGCCTCGACTATAGTTTCAGCGGAATTAAAACTTCATTTCTCTATCACTTGCAGAAAGAGATGAAGTCGGACCCCTGTTTTCTTGAAACAAACATTTCGCACGTTTGCGCCTCCTATCAGCGCCATATTGTGGAGTATCTTCTCGTCAAATTGAGGCAGGCGGCCATTCATTATCAGGTGAAAGATATTGCTTTGGCAGGCGGTGTTTCTGCAAACAGCCATCTAAGAACTCAGTTTCTTGATCTGGCTTCGGAATTGAGTCTACGCGCGCACATTCCGAAGTTTGAATACTGCACCGACAATGCTGCCATGGTCGGAATTGCAGCCTATTTCAAGTACACCGATTCAGATTACAGTGATTATTCTGTAGCGCCCAGGGCACGCCTCCCTTTCAATTGACCCTCGTCTAGATGAAGTTCACAAATTCAAAATTCAACGTATGAATCGATCTTTTACCATAGTATTTCTATTCGCTTCTTTGTTTGCAAACGCGCAGACCACTTCCATTCTTTTCTTAGGAAACAGCTATACCTACACGGCCGATCTGCCTGGTACGCTCTATAATCTGGCCGTCAATAACGGTGACACCATTTACCATGAATCGAATACGCCTGCAGGTTATACATTTCAGGGTCACTCAACGAATGCAACATCATTGAACAAGATCGCCAGTCGCGATTGGGATTTTGTCGTGCTTCAAGAGCAAAGTCAGATTCCTAGCTTTTCGCCCAATCAGGTTGCTAACGACTGCTATCCTTATGCCCAGATCTTGGTGGATTCCATCCGTTCCAACTACGAATGTACCGAGCCTGTATTTTTCATGACCTGGGGGCGGCAGGCCGGTGATCAGCAGAACTGCCAGTTCTATCCTCCGGTTTGCACGTTCGAAGGAATGAATGGGCGACTCAGACAGAGTTATCTGGAGATGGGCCTGACGAACGAAGCAACTGTGGCACCCTGTGGCGCGGCATGGGGGCACATGGCGTTGACAAACAACTTCTTTTGGAGCGGTCTGTATTCTGGCGATGGAAGTCATCCGAGTGCGTGGGGCACTTACCTGAACGCCTGCGTGTTCTATGCTACCATCTTTAGAAAATCGCCTGTCGGAATTACATACTATTCGAGCATCGGTCAGCAGGATGCCGAGGACCTGCAGGAATTGGCTGAGGCCATCGTGCTTGACAGCCTTAGCCATTGGTACGTTGGCCATGCGGATGTGATAGCGGCCGATGAACATTCGGCAAACCAACTGATGGTCAGTTTTAACAGCACGTCTGTAAACGCAAACGGACATTTCTGGGATTTTGGAGATGGATCAACTTCACAGGAAACCAATCCTGTTCACACATATGCTGCAGCCGACACATACACTGTGATGCACGTGGCAAGCTCTAATTGCGATTCGGATACCAGCTACTCCGAAGTCACCGTCACAGGTCCTTCGGGCATCGAAGATTCTAATGCGCTGAATTCTGTCGTTCTGAATAGGGTAGGAGAGGGAGTATCAATTGACAATCCGCTTGGAATCAGAATTCAATTTGAGTTGATTGATTTTACTGGACGGTCTATTGTTAGCCGACAGATAGAAGCCGTATCAACAGAGCTTATTGAGCTTCCTTCCACTTCAAACATATACTTAATCCGGCTTACGGATGGAAGGAACTTGATTACAAGAAAATTCGGCTGGAACTGATCACCACTTGGTTTCGGTATCGAATATCTCTTTCGAAGTGCTGCTTTCATTCTTGAAGTAATAAACCCCGCCCCAGTTCCACTTGACCCTGCTGTATTGATCGGCCACACCTTCCTTGCGTTTAACTATAAGGCGCTTGACCTCTCGGTTGTCCAATAATTCTGATTCTTCGGTTATACCGATAGGGTAGCGCTCGGCCAGATCCATCTGATATTGGTTCGGCTTTGCATCAGGCACGGTTATGGGCTTTTGCGCATCACGGGCATAGATCTCTTCACGTTTCTGGTCATATTCGGCTTTCAGCTTTAACCGCAATTCAGCCTCGTAATTGGCTCGGTCATCGTCCACTGCGCTTTGCGCCAGTTCTTTGGCTTTCTCTTCAAATTCCTTTTTGCTGCGGAAGTTTTCTTCTTTCAAGGTCACCTCTTCCTTGCGTTTGGCTTCCTTCTCCAGACGGATCTTTTCATCGAATTCGTCCTTGGCCTTTGCAAATTCGCCAGCCTCAACTATTTCCTGATCGCGTCTTTGTTTGTCGGCCAAACGTTGGCTTTCCAAAACGGCCTTGTCTTTTTCCGCCTGTACTATTTTGGCCGCGTCTGCTTCCTGTTGTTTCTGCTTTCGCTCAATTTCGGCAGCTTCGCGAAGCCGGTTCCATTCTGCGGTCAGCTCTAGTTTTCGGACATTTTCCTGGTCTTCTCTCAAACGTCTCTGTTCAAGGTCGGCCATTTTTTCTGCATTTTTTTCAGCAGCGATCTTATCCACTTCGGACTGTTGAGCCAGTTTTGCTTCCTGCTCCACTCGTTCCTGTTCCAGTTTTTTATCGCGGGCCTGTTGTGCCAGTTGCTGTGCTTCTCTTTCTCGTTCAATCTCGATTTCGCGCGCTTCCCATTCAGCCAATTCTTGTCGCTTTCGCGTTTCCATCATTGCCAGCTTCTGTTCGCGCTCCTGTTCCTTTTTTCGTTCCTTCAGTTCCTGTTCGCGTTCAAATGCCGCTTCGGCTTCTTTTTCAGTCTGTTCTGCCAGCGCCTTTTGCTTCAGTTCGAGTTCCAATTCGGCCTGCATTTCTTTTTTAACCGCTGCTTCAACTTCAGCCCGCATGCGTTGCTCTCTGATCGTCTTTTCCTTCAGAAGGATGGCTTCGGCCTCCACTGCCATCTGCTCGGCTTCTTGGGCTGCATCTGCTTCTTGTTGTGCGGTTAATTTTTGCAATTGTTTTTCCGCTTTTTTGATCCGTGCCAGTTCTTCAGCCTCCAATTTCAATCTAGCGGCTTCCTCTTCATTCATACGTTTGCTATCGGCAAGTTCAAGTTCCAAAAGTCTCTGTGCCTCTGCATCTGCCAGTTGGGCTGCTTCCTGTTGTTTTTTCAATTCGGCATTGGCCTGAGCCTCTGCTTCAGCTTTCATTCGAGCCTCATTTTGCATGGTGCGTTCTTCGCTCATAAGCTCAGTCCGCTCTTGTTCTGATGAGCGTACGTTGGCCAACCTTCTCTCTTCTTCTTCCTTGGCCAATTTGGCGGCATCTGCTTCAAGTTTCTTTTTCTGATCTGCTAGAAGCCGTTTCTGTTCATCGGCCTTAAGCTTATCTTCATCTGCCTGTGCCTTTGCCAATTCTTCCAACCTTTTTGCCTCGGCTGCTGCGGCTTCTTCGGCTTCAGCAATTTGACGGAGTTCTTCCTCCACCTTGGCCTTGTCAGCTGCTAGTTGACGTTGTTCCTCCTCCAATTGTTGAGCAGCCAATTCTGCCGCGCGTGCTTTTTGGGTTTCCAGTTCGGCCAGTCTCGCTTGTTCGGCTTGTATTTTTGCTTGGTTTTCAGCCTCTTCTTTCGCTTGGGCTTCTTCCAAGCGTTTCTTTTGTTCGGCCTTGGCAGCTTCTGAAGCGGCATTCTTAACTTCTTCGGCAAGTCGTTTTTCTTCTTCTGCTCTTGCCTTTGCTTGTTCGGAAAGCACCTTAGCGGCTTCAGCTGCAGCTAGGTCAGCCTCTTCCTTCAGTCTTTTTTCTTCCGCCAGCTTTTCCTTTTCCAATTTTAGGGCCTCGGCCTGTTGTTTTAACACCGCTTGGGCCGCACGGATCTTCTGTTCGGCCTCCGTTTTATTAATTGCAGCTTTTTCCTGTGCTAACCTGACCTCTTCTTCCTCTTTAGCTTTTACCAAAGCGGCTTCTTGGTCAGCTTTTGCTTTAGCAGCGATTGCCTGTTCCTTAACTATTCTTTGTTCTTCCTCGGCTTTCACCTTAGCCAATGTGGCTTCTTGTTCTGCCTTTGCCTTGGCAACTTCGGCTTCTTGTTTTGCAGCTAACTCGGCAACGCGCTTGGTCTCTTCAGCAATTCTCTTCTCTTCTTCCAATTTCGCTTTGGCTTCAGCAGCATCCTGTTCGGCCTTTGCTTTCGCTGCCTCGGCTTCTTGTTTTGCAGCTAACTCGGCAGCGCGCTTGGTCTCTTCAGCAAGTCTTTTTTCTTCTTCCCGTTTTTCTTTGGCCAACTCAGCCTCCTGAAGCATCTTATTGATGGCAAGAATCCTGTCCTTAGGTGCAGCAATGTCTGGAATGAGTCCAGAGGCTGATGAATACAATTCCTTTGCTTTTTGATAATCCTTGGCGCTTTCGGCTTTTTGGGCGCTGGCCATTAGATTATCAAATTCCTTTTGAATCCTCAGCTCCTCCTGTTCTGCTTTTGCCTTTGCCGCAATGGTGTCTTTCAGCTCCTTTAATTTGAATACTGGAACCTCGGAGTCTGGATTGATGACCGCTGCAGTCTCGTACGCGCTGATGGCTGCGTCAAATTTCTCGGAAGCAACCAACTGTTCTGCCTGAACCATCAGTTCGTTGAATTTTTTCAAATTCACTTGACGCTGCTCTTCTTCCGCTTTTGCGGCTGCCATGCTGCGCTCAACTTCCTGCATTTTACTAGCCACATCGGTTCGGGTGGGGAACATTCTGGCAGCCTCATCATACTTGGACTTAGCCTCAGTAAAATTCTCCTGCCTCGCTAACTTATCACCCTCAGCCAAGGTGCTCAAATACAGATCTTCTTTGGCTTTCTTTTCAGCTGCGAGTGTTGCAGCGGCCTCAACTTCTAGGCGTTTAGCCTCAGCTTCTGCCAATTTGCGTTGTATCTCAGCCTCTGCCGATTTCGCTTTTTCTGCTTCGGCTTTGGTGAGCTGCTCATCAGCAAGACGCTTGGCCTC
>CAMCFW010000012.1 GCA_945874195.1 Chryseobacterium gleum | reverse complement strand
GTTAAGGAAAGTGCCGTTGGTCAGGACCACTGCCGAACTGTGAAACTCTTGTCCCAAAGAGGTCCGTACGCCATAAACGGTTTCGTTATCAACCAGAACCTCCATTACTGTGTCTTGCCAGAAATCTAGGTTTTGCGTCTGCTCAAGCATTAACCGCCATTCATATGCAAAAAGATGACGGTCGTTCTGGGTTCTCGGACTCCACATGGCAGGCCCCTTTGATCGGTTCAGCATTCTGAACTGGATCATCGTCTTGTCCGAAACAATTCCAGAATAGCCGCCTAGCGCATCTATTTCCCTGACTATTTGGCCCTTGGCAACACCCCCCATGGCCGGATTGCACGACATCTGCCCGATGGTGCCCATGTTCATGGTGATCAGCAATGTAGAAGACCCAAGATTCGCAGCCGCAGCCGCAGCCTCGCATCCGGCATGGCCGCCACCAACAACAATCACATCATATTTCTTCTGCATAATTCGGTTGTTTCACGTGAAACCCAATTAAAACACTGAAAATCAATGGATTAATTCTTTTTAAACGGCCGCAAAGATAAATAATAATCTTCTTTGGATGACATTTCAGACTTGTCCTTCGTCTCGCTGTCCTTGTAGCCGATAAGATGCAACACTCCATGTATCATGACGCGGTGCAGTTCATCAATAAAATCGGTTTTAAATGAAGTTGCATTTTCCGCTACTCGGTCTATGCTGATGAAGATGTCACCCGAAACATCAGAGCCCGAAGAATAATCGAAGGTTATGATGTCTGTGTAATAATCATGTTGCAGATGGTCCAAGTTCATCTTCAGCAGATATTCATCACTGCAGAATATGACGCTGATCTCGCCCAACGAACGAGTCTCTCGCTTACATGATTCCCTAAGCCAATCGGTAATTTGTGTTTCGTTAGCAAGTTGGAACTCTACTTGCTCCGAATAGAACGAAACAGAGGACATCTTAGCCCACCTTGAAGACCATTTCCACCTTTGTTCCGTTTTCCGAGAACTCAACCTCATCGGCCAAGTGTCGCATAAGGAAAACGCCACGCCCACTTATCTTCTCCAAATTCTCGGGGTCGGTGGGGTCGGGTAGGTTTTCATAATCAAAGCCAGTTCCTTCATCCTTGATGCTGAAAGCCAAACGGTCAGCGCGCGAGGCAAATTCCAAATGCACCTGTTTTTCTGGGTTAAGTTTGTTCCCATGATTGATGGCATTATTGACCGCTTCCGTCACAGCGATCAGAATATTACCATAGAAATCCTCATCGACAGCATATTTTTTACAGACATCATCCACCAGCTTTTCAGCAAGGACAATGTTGTCAGACTTTGAGTCAAAATTCAGACTTTGTTTTTCCATAAGTCAAGCTATTCCACCTGCTTCTTAAAATACTCATCAACCTTGTTCCGATAGAAAGGACTCAGGTTCGGGGGCACAGTACGAAGAAGTTCGGTCTCATTGTTTTTCTGCCTCATATACTCGAAAAATATCTCAGGGTTACCATAATCTTCACTTTTAGATTCTTTCGATTCCCTTCTGTTTTCCTGCTCGCGCTCGCGCTCGGCTGTTTCGGCCTCCAAAAGCTTGGTCAATATTTCCTGCTGGCGAATGAGTGTTTCCTGAGTTATCTGCTTGTTCACCAGGTCGGTTTCGGTCTTCTCCATCAGGTCCTGGATCTTTTTCATTTCAGAACCACTGCCTTTTCCTCCAGATTCTTTTTTGAGCTGCGACTCATACTCGCGCGCCATGTTCCTAAGTGCCTCTTGTTGGGCCGCCATCTGGGCCAATTGTTTACTCATGCCTTTATTTCCAGGCGACATGCCGCCTTTCTCATTGCCCTTTTCCTTTCCTCCAGGCTGCATGCCTTTCTTCATTTGTTCAAGTTGCTTGTTCATCTGTTCCTGCATCTTCCGCATAGCACCTGCAGATGGCTTTCCGCTAGCTCCCGGCTTGGAACATGAACCCGAGCCGGCCGCCTGAGCGGCCGCTTGTTGCATCTGCTCTACCGCCTCACTAAGCATCAACGCCAGGTTGTTCAACGAGGTCAGCGCGAACTGTTGCCTTGAAACAGCCTCAGGTGTTTTTCGCTCAGACATGCTTTCAATCGACTTTTTCATGTTGCTGTTCACAGAGCGTATCTCTCTGTTCACCACTGTTTCCAGTTGAGGAACGCGTTTGCTTAGGGCAAACAACGAATCCTCTATGAGCTTACTATCGTCTTTCAATTTCAGTTGCTGACGGGTCAGCTCAACATATTTCGGGTCGTTTATGTTGGTGGTCTTGAGTGTGCTGATGAGTTTTTCTTCATCAAACGAGAGGGTCAAAAGGTTCTCCACTATCTGACGTAGGGCTTCAAGGTCCTCTTCCTGACCCTGTGCCTGCATCTGCATCATCATGTTTCCCATTTTCTGGGCCATGTTCTTCATTTGGTCGGCCGCTTTCTTCTGTGCATCCGATGCCTTCTTGTTCTGCTCCTTGTCCAACTGTTCTTGACTCTCCTTCTGATTCTCCGACACCGATTTCTCCTCTTCAGACAGTTCTTCCATCTGGTTCGGCTCTTCCAGCTCCGAGTTCTTCTTTTCCAGATCGTCAAGGTCCTTCTTTATCTCCTCAAACTTCTCGCTCAGCTCATCTTGCTTCTTGCTCAACTCCTCGTTTTCTTTCTTGCCCGCTTTCGTTTCTTCCGAAAGTTTTTCCTGCTCCTTCGACAGGGCCTCCAAACGCTCCATGGTCTGTTCCAGCTTCTGCTCAAACTCCAACTGTTTGAACAGCTCTAGGCTTCTATCAAGTTCTTTCTCAAGGTCTTCGTTCGACAGCTCAATGTCCTCCAAAAGCTCTTGCGCCTTTTCCTTGGTCATCTCGTCCATCATCTTCTCCATTTCGTCAAAGAGTTTTTTCATCTCTTCCGACATCACCTCTTCAAACAGTTTCTCAAGTTGTTTCTGCTTTTCAACCAACTCTGGGTCAAACTCGATCATCTCATTCATTTTCGAGTTCTTCTGCTCCATTCGGTTCTTCACGTCCACCATCTTCTGTTCAAGCTCCTTCTGCAGCTCAAGCATGTTTTTCATCTGTTGCTTGTCCTCCCACTCAAGGTTTTTCTTGTTCAACAGGTCTTTCTGCAGCTTCTTGATCGAGTTCTGCATCTTTTCGGCAGCCTTCAGGCTTTCGTCCAGCTCTTTCTTGAGTGTTTCGCTTTTCGAATCATTCTCGGCCGACAGCTCTTCCAGCGTGGCCACCCGATAGGTCTCTTTCTCCGACCGGGTCGATTTACTGCCGTTAACTCCGTCATTGTCCCACACCTCAAAGTAATATTCCACCACATCGCCCGCCCCAAGCCCTAGGCCCGAAATGTCCCAGAAGTGATAGAACACGTCCGAGCGCGAGCCCCTCGAAATACTGAGCAGTTTGTCGCCCTCTTCGCTGGCCTGGCCTGATGGCCCCAGTTTTTTGAACTTGAAATGAAGAGACGAGAAGCCGTGGTCGTCCTTTACCTGACCGTTGAAATAGAGCTTCTTCGGATTGAGCGAGTCTTCAACCATATCAACGGAAATAGAAGGATATACATCGGGTATCACCGTGATGGTGTAGCGCATCGAGTCTCCGGCCTTCATAAATTCGTTGGAACCTACCACCGTGTATTCGGTATTGTTTCTGAACGGCCGCGAAAACGAAAAGGAGTTTTCGGAACCACGTTTCAGGCTGTTCTTTTCTGTGCCCACCAACAGGTTGATCCCATCGGTCTTTGTGGTGTTGAACACCCAGCTAACCGTGGTGCCTTCTGGAATCAACAGGTCGCCAGCGTTCCGAAGGGTCTCGCTTGGTCGGCCAATGTATTTCGGGTAGTTGAGCGCCACCTCAAAACCCGTGATGGTAGGCTTGGGCAGAACCGTCAGCTGTTCAAGCTTCGATTCATGTCCATTGCCCATCAGCCTGAAGTCGACCGATTGGCGCGGCTGACGGAAAACATACGAGAACTGGATGGCGTTTTCCTTGTTCATCAGGATTCGCTTTCCATCCATCTCCACATACAGGTCGTTCGGAACCTCCGTTCCGTCAAGCGAAACAACAAGTTCAAAATCCTGCAGTTCGGTGGTTGTCAGTTCATCGTTCTCAATGGTGAACTGAAACGGGGCCAACTCAACAAATTCGGTCCGGTGATTCACCAGCCTGCGTGTTCCTTCTTTAAGCAAGGAAGGGGAGAAGATCAGCAAAAGCAGCAGCAGCGCCAAGGGCGGCACCGCAAACCTCAAAAACTGACGGTTCTGTCCAAGGTCAATGGCCGCGCTGAAAGGAACAGGCTTCAATTCGGCTATGCGTTGGTTTATGCTCGCCATCAGCAGTTCAGATTGAGAGGCGCTGGCCAACTTCTGCAGTTGCAAGGTGTTCAACAGACGGTCTTCGATGGACGAAAAATGACGGCCCACAATGGCAGCTGCCTCTTCGTAAGATAGGCCAGGACGCACCTTCCAAAGTTTAACTGCGGGCTCGGCCATCCAGAACGAAATGGCCAGAAGGCAGATGCCGAGAATGGAATAGAACAGCACCGTGCGGCCTGTGGTGCCGAAATGACCGAAATATTCGAGCGATACGAATACCAGAAAAAAGCCCACAAGCAGACCCGTGGTCAACAGACCGCCCCTTATCAGTTTATTCAGATAATACTTCCGAATAAACTCATCAAGCTTTTCAAGTAACTGCCGACCGTCTCCGCTCATTTTGTCCCCAACGCTAAGTTGTCTGGTTTGTTGCATTGGCAAAGATAGGACGATAGCCAATCTAAAACCGGGCACTTATCATCCAACAAATCTCACCATCACAGCGTTCTTGTCCACTGTCTTGCCTTTTTCCACCTCCACAGAGGCAACAGTTACATCGGCCGGGGCCTTTATCACGTTCTCCATTTTCATGGCCTCCAACACCAGCACGCGGTCTCCCTTTTTCAGCACATCGCCAGGCTTCACATCAATGCTCAACACCAGCCCCGGCATAGGGGCCTTCAGTTCGTTCACCTTTCCTGCCTTGCCTTTTTCCATTCCCAGCTTTTTCAGCAGGGCGTCAAAATGGTCAATGGTCTCGGTCTCATACAGGGTTCCGTTCACCTTCAACTGCCGTTTGCCATCAATGGCCTCACATACTTCCACTTCATACGACCGATGGTCTTTGATCACGTGATACAGCTTGTCTGACAAGCGGCTCACATCCCACCCGAAGGCCTCACCGTTCAGGCCTCCGCCCATCTTGTCCTCGTCCCCGAATTCAACAAGAAATTCCTTCCCCGAAACCTTCACTTGTTTGCTCATGTCTTAAAAAAAGTCAATTCACACTTCCTTCCAAGGGCTTAGCCTATTTTTGCCGCCCAAATCAGGATCAAAGAAAACAATAGAATGAGATCTATCACCCATAATCATGTCTTCATCATCGGGCTGTTCGTCTTCGCCCTAGGCCTAAGTGCCTGCAAGACCAGCGAAAAAAGCAGCGCCAAGAACAAGGATGCAACTACCGAAGTGGAGGTGGAGGCCGAAGTGGCTGCAGAAGAACCAAAGGTGTATCGCGCGGCCAACACCCGCACCTTCGACCTTATGCACACCACCCTCGATGTGCGCTTCGATTGGGAGAACCAACAACTCTTCGGCAAGGCCGAACTCACCCTGAAACCCTACTTCTATGCTACCGACAAATTGGTGCTCGATGCCAAAGGATTTGACCTACGGGCCGTCAGCATCCGCAAGAATGGGCAATTGGAGACCTTGAAATACACTTACGATAAGGAGAAGATCAGCATAACCCTCGACAGGACTTACAAACGAGATGAGAGCATCGTCATTTGGGTCGACTATGTGGCCAAACCCGAAGAACTTGTGGCCAAGGGCAGCGCGGCCATCACCGATGCCAAAGGCCTTTACTTCATCAATCACAAAGGCGAAGACAAGATTAAGCCCAAGCAGATATGGACTCAGGGCGAGACCGAATCGAGCTCTTGCTGGTTCCCCACCATCGATTCTCCGAACGAGAACATGACCCAGGACATTAAGATGACGGTCGACAGTCGCTATGTCACCCTCTCCAACGGTCTGCTCACCAGTTCGCGCCCTAACGGAGACGGCACCCGCACCGATCATTGGAAACAGACCAAGCCCCACGCACCCTACCTGGCCATGATGGCCGTGGGCGAATTTGCCGTGGTAAAGGACAAATGGCGAGGAATTGATGTCGATTATTATGTGGAACCCGCCTTCGAACCGCACGCCAAGGCCATCTTTGGAGAAACCCCCGCCATGCTCGATTTCTATTCCGAAGTGCTGGCCTACCCTTACGAATGGGAGAAATACAGCCAGATTGTTGTGCGCGATTATGTGTCGGGCGCCATGGAAAACACCACCGCCACCATTCATGGCGAATTTGTGCAGCGCACCGAGCGCGAATTGATTGATGGAGACAACGAAGAGATTATTGCCCACGAACTCTTCCACCACTGGTTCGGTGACCTCGTAACCTGCGAAAGCTGGAGCAACCTTCCGCTCAACGAATCCTTTGCCACCTACGGAGAATACCTTTGGTTGGAACACCGCCATGGGCGCGATGCTGCCGACCAGCATGGCCACGAGCAGATGCGCCAATACATCGCCTCTGTGGCCCAAACGGGTCACGTAGACCTTATCCGTTTCAATTATGAGGATAAGGAGGACATGTTCGATGCCCACTCTTACAACAAGGGGGGGCGCATTCTTCACATGCTACGCAAGACCATTGGCGATGAAGCCTTCTTCAAGGGCCTGAACCTTTACCTCAACGAGAACAAGTTCCGCTCGGTCGAGATTCATCAACTACGCCTGGCCATGGAAGAGGTCACCGGAATGGACCTCAATTGGTACTTCAACCAGTGGTTTCTCGACAATGGTCATCCTAGCCTCAGCGTGCAGCATGCCTACAACGAGGCCAGCAGAAAACAGACGGTCACCATCTCTCAAACACAGGACCTCAAGGAATTCCCTCTCTATCGCATTCCTATGGATGTCGACATCTACGCTGGCGGTGCTGTGCAGCGTCACCGCATCGACCTTACCGAGAAGGAACAGACCTTTGAATTCGATGTTATTGCCCGACCCGATCTGGTAAATGTGGATGCCGAACAGATGCTGCTGGGCATCATCGAAGAAAAACTCTCGGAAACTGAATATATGTACATGCTTAAGAACGCTCCGCTGCACTTGGACAAGCAAGAAGCGCTCGCGGGCCTGAAAGGAAGCACCAGCCCAGATGCCATCACTGCCATTATCAAAACGTTGGAGGCCCCATTTTGGGGAACCCGAAGAAAAGCCCTCGCTTCGCTGAATGGACGTGCCGTTGCAGACACCTCGCTTCTTAAGAACCGACTTATCTGGTTGGCTCAGAAGGACGAAAAATCGATAGTTCGGGCCGATGCCATTTTCGCCCTTTCAGAACAGTTCGGTGGCGACCCCAATGTTCAACTGGTCATCGAGGGCGCCATGAAAGACCGTTCTTATGCCGTGCTTGGAGCCACTCTCAGAGCGATTGCAACCTTCAATTCCACCAAGGCCCTTGGCCTGGCCAAAGACCTCGAAAAGGAGGCCGCTGGTTCCATGGTATCGGCCATTGCCAGCCTTTATGCACAGAGCGGAACGGCCGACCAGCTCGACTTCTTCCTCACCGGCATGGACAAGGTCACGGACCCGAACGACAAATATGTGTTTGTTCAGATCTTCGGAAAATACCTTATGAAACAGGCCCCCGCCACGCAGACCAAAGGACTGGCGGTGCTTGAGGACATCGCCCTGAACGAAGACGCCTGGTGGATGAGAATCTCTGCAATTCAGGTCCTCATGGGCATGAAACAGTCTGCCGAGGCCCAAACCTCAACAGAGGCTACCGCCATCATTGCCAAGATAGACGCCCTCATGATTCAGATAAAGGCCAAAGAGACCAACGACATGATAAAAGGCATGTTGGGAGAATGATCCCTTAACTCATCTGTTGCTTCCGGCAACTGATGAGACCTTTAAAACCTGGTCACCCAAGGCTTAATTAAGGTCTTGCAGTTTGGTTTTCAGCTCTTCGCTCAACGGAAAGATGACACGCGAAGATTGAAGCACATTGCGTGCAGAATCCACATAGCTGAGCCCCACAAGGTGGTCCACATAATAAAGGAGCGCATCCTTTAGCATGGGCGAACTGATCGGATCGGGCTTGTAGTCCATGTTCATGTAGTTTTTCTCCAGCTCGGCAAAACTCACCGAGATCTCTTTGCCGGCCTCATAAAGCGAACTCAAACGGATGTCGGTCACCCCCTTCACAAAACGGACGAAAGGATCGCTGGGCGCAAACTCCATGATCTGCTTGTAGGTATAGGAGGCCTTACGGTAATCCCCTTCCTTTTCGTAGGCCTGAGCAGCGGCAATTCCTTCTTTCTTCATTAGGTTGAAGAAGTCGGCATTGTCATCCACGATGTTCGAATTCTTGTCTTTTGAAACGGCCTTGCCAGCAAACTTCAAGGCATCTCGCAAGGGCGCCTTATACACGTCTTGTATCTTCGGGTCGTCCGATTTCGACAGCTCGTAGAAGCACATAGCGGCCCACAGATAAGGCTCTGGCTTTTTCTTGTGCTTGTCGTTGTCTATCAGTGCTTCGGCAGTCTCGAGTGCAGACACGAAACTGCCCTTTTCAAACTTCTTGGCGATGGCATCAAATTCTGCATTGTTCACTTGGGCTAAAACAGCCTGCGAACACAGAAGACCTAGTACTGCAAGAAGCGTAGACCTCATTCGATGATCATCAGTCTTTCGTTGGTGGCGTGCATTCCTTTGGAAGCTTGCATGTTATACAAACCCGGTGTCAAACCACTAAGGTCCAGATTCATTCCCCTTGTTCCCACATTTCCAACGAAAACAACACGGCCCAAAGCATCAGAGACCGTAAAGTCGGCACCGACCAATTCTTCTGAAAAAACCATTCTCACCGTTCCATTACTCGGATTCGGATACACCTGTGTGTTCAGCTGTGACACTTGTTCGTTGATGCCGATGGGAGAATAGGCCGGGTTTCTAAGCTCAACAATGGAATTGGTAAAAGTGAGACTAGTGCCCCACGATGGTCCACTGGTGGCAAGAAAAACACGACCATCTGGCGCCATGCAAATGTCTCTCAGTCGGTC
Source organism: Chryseobacterium gleum (assembly GCA_945874195.1). GTDB lineage: Bacteria > Bacteroidota > Bacteroidia > UBA10329 > UBA10329 > UBA10329. The sequence goes on along the minus strand of CAMCFW010000012.1, from coordinate 5,760 downwards.
AAAAGTTCCCTGGTTGAAGGAAGAAGCCGTGTTTGCTGCGTGAGCACTATTGAAAAGAATCTGTTGACCCACCACAGTGGTGCCGTCCACATTGTCAACCTCGATCACTTTCAGGTGTTCTGCTTTAAGCACCGTCATCAACAATTTGCCTGTCCACTCGGGTATGGCTTCATGATCGTACCAGATAAGGTCAGAAGGGGCAATGGTTGAATTCTGATACCAGATGGCCAAAGGATCCTGGTAGTCGGTCATGGCATCGCAATCTGCCAATTCAGCCCCAGTACAGAAACCTTCCACATCTGGCCAACCATAATTTCCGCCCGGCACAATGATGTTGAACTCATCGTTGGTAGAGGGCCCATGTTCTGAACTATAAAGGATTCCATTTGGTGCCAACACCATCCCTTGCGCATTCCTGTGTCCTTTAGAATAGAGGTAGCTGCTGGCCCCAAATGGATTGTCGGACGGAATGCTACCATCAAAATTCATACGCAGTATTTTTCCGCTTACAGAGGTTTCGTTTTGCGGGGAAGACTGATTCTGATAGTCACCTGTTGTGGCCAGAAGCGTATTGTCTGGAAGCACCAACAATCGGCAACCGATGTGAGTGGTATTCCCATTGATGCCTTCCACCAGGGTCAAAGGGCTTTCAAGCATTCCAGTGGTCGAATTATAATTATACCGCACAATTCGCTCTTTCACTCCTCCGCTGTTGTAGGTATAGGCCAAGAAAACTTGTGGGGTGTTTGCAAAATCGGGATGGAGTTGAAGGCCTAGCAGTCCGGACTCCGAGTTGTCGTAAACCGTGGAGGTCAGGTCCAGAATGGTGGTACGCACGCCAGTCTCCGGGTTCAATCGGCTGACTCTTCCATAGCGCTCGGTCATCCAAATGTAGTTATCTGGTCCCCATTGTATCTCCCAAGGAATATCAACTCCGTTGGTGGCGTTGGTTCCCTGAATGACAACTCGCACGTTAAGAGTTGTGTTACCCACGGTCACAGTACTGGGTTGTGCAACGGCCATGCCGCCAGAAAACGTGGCTATTAAAAGGAATGCGGTAAATCTTTGGATCATGTCTTATCTATTTTAAAGAATTCAAATATAAGGCTGCATTGCGTGTTTCACACACAATTACCACGGGTTGGTGGCCCAAATGGTCACTTCGGGTACAAAACCACGGTCATCCATCTTCAAATGGGCCACTATCACGTCTGCAATCTCCTGGGGCCTGAGCTTGTTTTCCACCTCGGGTCTGCTAATGCCATCTGTTTTTCCGAAAGCCGTTGTCACTTCAGACGGATTGATATGCATGACCCGCACATTGAAGGGCCGAAGATCGTCCTGCCAGCATTGGCTCAGGCCCCTGAGTGCGAACTTTGATGATGCATAGATGCTTCCCTTGGCATAACCCTTCAAGGACGCGGTAGAACCGATGTTTACAATATTTCCGGAACGCTGCCTCTTGAAGATGTTGGCCGCATGTTGTCCCATCATGGCGGCTCCGAACACGTTGGTTTGAAAAACGCGCACCATGTCCTCCATGTTCAGGTCGCCTATGGAGGCCCAGCCAGCACCGAATCCTGCGTTATTCACCAGGACATCCAGCCTTCCATGTGCTTTCAGGATCTGTTCGAAAACATGTTCAACATCTGCCTCTACCGATGCGTCTGCCCGAATTCCGATGGCACCTATCTCCTTAGCGCTCGCCTCAAGTCGGTTTTTGTCCCTGCCGGTTATGAAGACCACCGCGCCTTCTTTCGTCAATTGCCCTGCCAGCTCTTTTCCTATTCCATTGCTTCCTCCTGTCACCAAGGCAACGCATCTGTTCAACTCCATTTGTTCGTTTTTAGTGTTTAATTCGAAAGGCGAACTTCCGAATAATCCTGATACCCAAGAAAGTTGGCCTTGAAGCCCCTGAGCCCAGACCGATAGATCGAATACGATTCATAGCCCACCTCATCAGGCTCCCGTTGCATCACATATTTCGGGTCTTTTCCCGAAAAGTCAGAAATATGCTGTTCCAGGATAGCACCCACCGGGTCGGGATGGATGTTTGTCACCAGGTCCAACTCCCCATTAAAAAAGGCCGAAAGCTGCGCATCGCGTTGCGGAATATTTTTCACAATTAGCGTATCGATAAAAGGAAGTTGGTTCCCGAACTCGTCCCGTATGAAATAATCCACATTCCTGACCAAAAGCAGCCCGTCATCGCCCGACACAAATCTGAATGGGCCTGCACCGATCACCTTCTCCGGACCATAGGTCGTCACGGCTTTCTCAGATACAACCGCAGTAGCTGACTGTGCAAGTATGAAAAGAAAGGACGGATCGGGCTTTTCCAGCAGGATCTTCAGCGTATAGTCATCCAAAACCCGAACTCCATCCAAGGTTGCCGCCTCTCCATTACGGAAGGCTAACGCACCCACAACCCGACCTTTGAATGTGATATCGAAGGCCTTTCCACCTTCAGGCTCGCACAATTTTTGAAAGGAATAAAGGAAGTCGTTTGCTGTCACCGTCCTGCTCTTATTGCCAAAACATTCGTCCGCATGGAACTTGGCGCCTTTTCGGAGGGTGAAGACATATGTGGTTCCAATGCTATCAATAGACCAGCTTTCGGCAATTCCAGGAATCAGCTCCAAAGAGGTGGGATCGAACCTCAAAAGACCACAATGGACCAGAGAACCGATTCGCGAAGCCACAGGATCGGTTATGTCGAATGGAAGTAAGACCTTCGGATCAACCGATTCGGCAACTCTGAGTTTTCCTCCGAGCTGAACCTCGCCCTTGGCATTTCTTGGCGGTAATCCCTCATTCTGCCTCTCGCACGAATAAAACGTAACCGAAACAGAAATTATCAGTAGAAGGGCTGTGATTTGTCGATCTTTCATGTAAATATGGGCTTACTACAAGTTTAATGGTTAAAGCTGAACTATACAAGACCGCCTACTCGATGAGCGGGTCTTTGTGGGTTACAGCTCCCTACTTTGCTGTTGAGTTTTGAATTATCTTGGCAACCGCGTAATATTGTTCTGTTACTAACATGTTTTCCACACTTATGACACGAATTTTCTCATTTAAGAATCAGGCTCTTCCAGTGTTGATGATGCTATTCGCTCTGCCTTCGATGGCCGGTACCATACTATTGGAAGGAAACTACCACGGCCGAAACATTTATGTGCAGAACCCATTTGCATCAGAAGGGGTCGGTTTTTGCACCTTCGAAGTAAAAGTGAACGGGAAGACCACCACAGACGAGATCAACTCAAGCGCATTCGAGATAGACCTGAGTTTCTTTCAACTCACCTTGGGTTCGCCAGTTGAGATCCGCATTTCTCACAAGGACGATTGTAAGCCAAGGGTTGTAAATCCGGAAGTACTTAAGCCAATGAGCACATACGATGTGGCTTCAATGGGTATCAGCAAATCCGGACTTCTGGAAATGACCACAACCAACGAAACGGGAAAACTGCCATACGTCATAGAGCAGTTCCGTTGGAACAAGTGGGTTGAAGTTGGAGAGTTTGAAGGAAAAGGAAACCCGGAAAAGAACACCTACGAAATTCAACTTACAACAGTTCACACTGGGGCAAACCGTTTCCGAGTGAAGCAAGTTGACCAAAGAGGAAAACCACGTTACTCAGTCGAAACAAAATTGAACTCTACGATTCCAGAGACCACTTTCACACCGGGCGATGGCAAGAAGGTGGAAGACGCCATCAATTTCTCAGACGTCACGCTTTATGAGATCTACAACGGCTATGGAAACATTGTTTCGAAAGGAGTGAGTAAGCGAGTGGATGTTTCTAAACTGGAGAAAGGGGTTTACTACCTGAACTACGGAACCCTTACCGCTACATTCAAAAGGTAATTCATACCAATCACATTAATGGAGGCCGTCCCGAAATATCGAGGCGGCCTTTTATTTTTACATCATGCAGCAAATAGAACATTTGGGAATAGCGGTGCGCGACCTAGAAAAGTCCATTCCTATCTACGAGACATTATTGAACACCACATGCTACAAGCGCGAAACGGTCGGGTCTGAACACGTGATCACCGCATTCTTCCTACTTGGAACCAACAAGATCGAGCTTCTTCAACCCACCTCCGAAGAAAGCGTCATCCATCGTTTCCTAGAAACCAAAGGCGAGGGACTCCATCACGTGGCCTATAGCGTCAGCGACATTCATGGTGAAATGGACCGCCTTAAGAGGGAAGGATTACGAATGCTGAACGAAACGCCCAAACGCGGGGCCGACAATAAACTCATCTGCTTTGTGCACCCGAAAGACGCCTCGGGCGTGCTCACCGAGCTGTGTCAGGAAATTTCAGAATAGCCCTTCAATTGTTTCTCCCCTATCAACGCGTAAATGGTACGTGTTGATACCTACGGCCCTGGCGCCCTCAATGTGCTGAACAGAGTCATCTATGAATAGCGTTTCGGCAGCAAGGAATCCATGTCGTGCAAGAACGTGCTCAAAGATCCGCGCTTCGGGTTTTCTCATTCCCACTTCAAAAGAATAATGGATCCGTTCAAACAGCCCCCCAAACCTTTCTGAAACACCCAATTCGTTCAATTGCTTACCGAACGCCTCAATATGGATCTCGTTGGTGTTGCTAAGCAGCGCAATTCTTTTCGATTCCGAAATCCGCTCCAACAAAGAGATCCTCGAAATCGGAAGGTCGAGCAGCATTGCGTTCCAAGCCAGATCAATTGCTTCGTCAGTGACCCGACTTTTGAAAGCGCGTCTTATCTCATTCCTGAATTGCGCAGATGAAATTTCACCACGTTCATAAAGGTCGAACAGTCCTGATTGAACGGCTTGAGAATAACGATCTTCAAAATTCGTAAAGCCCAGCTTTCCAAATGCCTGAATAGTAAGCCGGTAATCAATGTTAAGAATTACCCCCCCAAGGTCGAAGATGATATTGTGGAAGTCCTTCGGTAGCATGAAAACCCTATTGGTTGGCAACCTCCAAATATATACTTTTGCCGTCCGCTCAAAATTGAACGGACTGGGCCTATAGCTCAGTTGGTTAGAGCACCTGACTCATAATCAGGGGGTCGCAGGATCATGCCCTGCTGGGCCCACGTTGAAAATCAAGGGGTTACGGTTGTTTATACCGTGGCCCCTTTTCTTTGGGGTCACACTTTAGGTCACACTTTTCGGGTGTTTGTGAGGCATATTCGCATGTGTGCGGCCTTTTCACCCCCTCGCTCTGTCTAAACATGCTCGAAATAATCGGAGCTTCCAAGCGGGGCTACGGGCAGGGAAATCTATCTTGGTAGCGTAGGATTCAGGTCGGCATCTGACCGTTAATCAGAGGGTCCTTGGTTCAAGTCCAAGAGGGGGGCTTCAAAATCAAGGGGTCACATCTTTTATCGATGTAACCCCTTTTTTATTTGCAAGTAATTTGCAAGTTTTTCGTGCTCAATTTCTCCTGGCTTGGTTACTCCAAAATCGCATGAATCGGTGCTTAGGAGTGACCTAAAGAAGGGATTTATCCGGCTCAGATTTACATGCGCAAACATGAATTTCACCATCATTGAGGTATGCAAACACTGACGTTTTCTGGTCACGAAACGTTCCATTGCAGGCAGTTCTGGTTGAAGAAAGCCTTCGACTTTGTGGACACCGGAAGAAATTTCAACAACATCAATGCTCCGTTGGAACTTGGGGTCGGGAAGAACATGGTGACAGCCATCCGATATTGGGCGCGTTGCTTCGATATTTTAGAAGGTGATGAACTGACTCC
>CAMCFW010000011.1 GCA_945874195.1 Chryseobacterium gleum | reverse complement strand
ACGGCTCCAAGAAGGGTATCTACACGTTCGGCTGCGGCCATGCCCTTCTGTATCATGTAAATGGCCGAGGTCATGGCCTTTGAGGGCTGGATAAGCTGCGAAAAGATGACGATGTAGCCGATAAAGAGATCGGCACTCAGCCCTTCTCCGCTAAGCACCAGCGAACCGCCATAATAGATCACCATCACCATCACGATGGTTCCCAACACCTCGCTCAGCGGACTGGCCAAATGCTGTTTCCTCAGCATTTTCACCTTCAGATCCATGTAATGCTGATTCTGATCTTCGAATTTGGCGGTCGAAGTTACGATGGCATTGAATGCCTTAATGATTCGCAGACCGGAAAGGGTCTCGATCATGGCCGAAACCAGAACTCCCATCTGGGCCTGCACTTTCTTAGAAGACCGTTTCAGGCTTTTGCCGATCTGTCCAATGACCAGCCCGGTAACTGGCAGCAACACCACTACGAACATGGTCAGTTCGGGGCTCCATACCACCAAGGTTCCGAGAAAGAAAAGGATGGCGAACGGTTCTTTGAACACCACTTCCACTGAGCTGACGATTGAGCTTTCCACCTCCTGCACATCGCTGGTCATCTTAGAAATGATGTCGCCCTTCTTCTCTTCAGAAAAATAAGCAATTGGAAGATTAACCACCTTGTGATAAAGGCTGTTTCGGATGTCGCGCACCACTCCGTTCTTCAAGGGCGCACTGGCATAAAGCGCCATATATCGGAACAGGTTTTTCAGAAAGAAAGTGATGATTACGAACACGCAGATGAACACCAGCGCCTTGGTCTGGCCTTCCATCGTCACGTTTCCGACATCATCTAAAATAAGTTGGCTCACTTCGTAATAGAACCAGTCGATGAGGCTGTTGGGGTCGAGCGAAAATGATGGGCGAACCGTGACGATAGGCTGAATGCCGAAAAGCACGCCAAGCAATGGGACCACCATGGTGAGCGAGAACAGCGAGAAAATGACCGAAAGAATGTTGTAGAACACCACGGTCAGCACCTGACCCTTGTAATTCTTCAGCAGCGCAATAATTCCCCAATAGCTGTGCATGGCGGCAAATATACCTTTACCAAGCTATTGGCCGTCAGCCGCAAGCCACAAGCGGTTACCTTTGTGCCAATGGAAACAACTCGTCAGAAGAAGGTTTCGAGGGTCATTCTCCGCGAATTGGGGAATTATTTTCAGCGCAACGCTTCATCGTATGCCAAAGGCGGAATGATAACCGTGACCACCGTTCGCGTAAGCCCCGATCTGGGCATTGCCAAGGTCTATCTCAGCATTTTTGCGGTGGCAGATAAGCAGATCGTTCTTGACGGCATCAAAGAGCGCACGTGGGAGGTGAGAAAATTCCTTGCCGGAGAACGCAGCGAACTTCGAATTGCGCCCGACCTGCATTTCTATCTGGACGATTCGTTGGATCACATCGAGCACATCGACAAGCTGCTCAAAGGCAAGTAAACACTAAGGTTGAACCTGCCCGTTCATATAGCCAAGCGCTACCTTTTTTCGAAGAAGTCGCATAACGCCATCAACATCGTTTCCGGCATTTCCGTGGCTGGAGTGGCTGTGGTGACGGCCGCCATGGTCATTGTGCTTTCGGTGTTCAACGGGTTCGAAGGATTGGTCATTTCACTTTACAACGTCTTCGAAGCTCCCATAGTCGTAAAGCCGGCCGAAGGAAAAACAATGGGGCTGAGTTCTATTCCAGTGGAGGAACTGCTGGCAACCCCAGGCGTGATAGGCTATGTGGAGGTGTTGGAGGAAAGTTGCCTGGTCCGCTACCGCGAAAAGCAATATTTCGCACGGATAAAGGGTGTTTCGAAGAATTTTCTTGAACTCACCGACCTCGACAGTATGGTGATCGATGGCGATGCCTTCATGCATGTGAACGGAATGCCTGCTGCGCTCATGGGGTCGGGCGTGGCCTACCATCTATCGGCCACCACAAACGACCCGATAAATCCGCTCGAGATCTATGTGCCCAAGCGCGGTTCTAATGCCTCGCTCGATCCTTCAAAGGCATTCAATATGAAACAGATATATGCTACTGGGGTGTTCTCCATTCAGCAGGATTTCGATCTACAATATGTGCTGACACCCATCGAGTTTGCGCGCGATCTGCTTGATCATCAAGGTCGGGTTTCGGCTTTGGAACTGGCATTGGACCCCAAGGCCGACATGGAGACCGTGCGAGCGGAGTTGCAAGAAAAACTCGGAAGCAAATTTGTGGTAAAGGACCGGTTTCAGCAGAACGAGATCCTTTATCGTATCATGAAAAGCGAGAAATGGGTGGTTTTCATGATCCTATCGTTCATTCTCATGATCTCGATCTTCAACGTTATCGGTTCGCTCACCATGCTCATTCTCGAAAAGAAGAAGGATATCAACATTCTGCGGAGCATGGGTGCCAGCGAGCAGCTTATTCAGCGCATTTTCATTCTCGAAGGTATTTTCATCTCCATGATCGGTGCAGTTGGTGGACTTGTCCTCGGTCTGGTTGTTTGCATTGCGCAGATGCAGTTCGAGCTCATCAAACTCAACTCTGGCGGAAACTACATCGTTCAGTCCTATCCGGTTGAAGTGCAGGCAATGGATGTGCTTTCTGTTTTTCTTGTGGTAGCGACTATCGGACTGCTGGCCGCATGGCTACCTGTCAGAAAAATTATCCGACCGGTTGAAACGCTGCGGATTGTTCAGGAGTAATCAGAACTTCCCCTTCGTCTTAGCCGCTTTCACAGAATCATTGCGCGCCTTGTCTGGCGAACCATGCTCAATGATCTTCCTAACTGAGGTATCGGGCATGGCACCTTGACGGGCCGGTTTTTCGGTAGATGGTGCAGGCCCGGGCTGGTGTTGGTCAGTTGCGCCATCAACGTTGGGGGCATCAACTTTCTGCTTCACCGTTTCGTGGGTGGCAGCCGGGGTTTCGGTTTCCGTGCTTTCCTTGGCCGGTTTTGTGTCACACATGGAAAGCAGTACCGAGAGGATGCTAATTGACAATAAGCTTTTCATGGGCCAGGGTTCTTTCGTTCGATGTAACGTTGATGAAATAGGTGCCGCTGCTCAACGCGTTGCGGTTGAAATGAAGTGTTTTTGTTCCCGCCTTCATGTTGTCGCTCAGCAGCACCTTCACCAATCGGCCATTCGAATCGTAAATGTTCACATCCACATCCATTCGTTCGGTGAGTTCAAATTCAATTGAGAACCGTTCGATGGTGGGGTTCGGATAAACCCGCAAAGGAGTGGATGACTGCAGTTGGTCAACGCTTGCTGGCGATCCGCCATCGGTCAATTTTGCCACCCAGGTGTTCCACCCGTTGTTCACACCCCAACTGTTTCCGCTCATTCCGTAGCAGCCGGCAGTCCAAACCGTGCGATTGGCCCCGTTCTGTCTTCCGATTCCGCTGTAATCTCCCCAACGGTCCGGACTTTGTCCTCCTATGTTCACATCGTCCTGCCCCTGTTTAATGAGTACCGAATTGCTCCATTGCATGTTGTGATCGCAGTTCACAGCTCGGAATTCGGGAAAAATGTCCTGTCCGGAGCGAAGGAAACCGATGACGACCGATCGGTCGTTCTGCGATGAGCCTGATGAAGCCACCGAGGGATAGCAATAATCGTGGGTTCCAGGGTTTCCGTAGGTGGATCCCTGCACCGTTAGGTCGTTTGTGTTGATGCGTTTGTAGTTGATGCCGTTCCAACCTTGTCCGATGTCGCTGCAGAACACGAAGTGGATCATTCCATTCAAATAGAATCCGTTCTGAATCCGATTGTCGCCAATGTCGAGCTGCGTTCCAGAACCGTTCTGAGCGGCATATCCACCTACATCAAAGAAGTCGGTGTTAGCGCTGAATGCGTTCAGCTGTTCGTTACTCGAGGCCATGTCGTTGGTCAGGTCGAACACCATGATTCGGTCAGACGGCTCGCTCGTCTCGTTGGCCACCAAAAGCACACCAGGACCATAGTTGCCCTGCTGGCCCCAACTGAGTGGCACCATGGTGAACGCGGTTTCGTTCGTGTTGTCCTCAACGTTAGACCAAAACTGATAGTTGATATTCTGACCATTGTAACAAGCATTCTTTTCAATCTGAAAGATGATATTTCCTGAATTCTGGCCGGCATCGGTGAACATGTTTCCGCTCACATAAAATTCGTTGTTGCTCACACCGATGTTCGGATAATCGAACCACGAACCAGGATGTGCCTGATTGGCCTGAATGCGATAGACCCACCAGCCATCGTTTGCCGGATTGTTGCTTTGCGAGAAGCAAATGAGCAATTCACTTTGCTGAGATGAAGTTCCGTGAAGGATGAGATAGATGAAGCGGTCAGAACCACTGTCGTAAAGCACTCTAGGGTCGTATATGTTTCCTGTAGGGGCGGGGTTGAGGAAACTGAAAAAATCGGAGTGGGACGTAAGGGTGAACAGGTACGGGTTCTGCGCATTTCCATCGTATACCTCCATGGTCGAATTGTCGGCACTCACAATGATTCCTGCGTTGGAAACCGCCATCGAGTTATCGGATGGTGTTCCGCCAAATAGTTCGTTTCCGAGGAAATTCGTTCCCAATGTCGGAGTGGTAGCCAGAGGGTTGGTCACTTCGGGCTGTGGTTCACGTTGGGCATTCTGAAACTTGTTTCTTGCTTTTTCTTCCTTGCGTTGATCGAGTGCCGATTTGTTGGGCGAGCTGTGGATCACGCTTCCAGATGAAACTGAACGCATCCAGGGGTTGGTCACATCCGAGGCTTTTCTCGAACCCAGACAAGGCAGCGAGAATTCTTCAGACTTTACAAATTTTGCTTTTTCGGCAGAAATGTTTGGGCCGATGGGCGTCACTTTCACGTGCTGTGCTTGTGCGGTGCCCAAAAGGAACAAGGCGATCACTGTGTAGGAAAAACGATTCATGGAGGTTGTTTCAAAGATTGTGGTGCTAAACTAGCCTATGCAACAGACATTTCAAATGCATCGCAGAAGCGTTTGCAATAAAAAAAGGGCGCCTATTGCGCCCTTTTAGTGTAAAGATCATGTGTGGCTTATCTATGAATGCGCTTGGTCTTCGGAAGGAGCCACATGCACGGCCTCTTCAGTAGTTGCTTCGTCCGTTTCAACCTCAACCCCATCTTCAACCACGGTGGCACTATAAATTCCACCGCCATTGGTAGCAGAAATGCACTTGAGGATATCGTCAGTAGAGAGCAGACTGGCATCGAACGTGAAATAACCGATCCCTTCTGCAAAGTTCACTTCGCTTTTTCCCACACCGGTCAATTTTCCGCAATCTTCCTGGATCTTGGCAGCGCAACCGCTTGGGCAGCTCATTCCTTCAATTTTCACCGCCAAGGTGGTCGGGGTTTTCATGTCCTCAACACTCATCATTGTGGTTTCTTCTGTGGTCGTTTCGGTAGATGTTTGACCGCATCCGACAAAAAATGCTGCTGAGGCCATGATGGCCAATGATAGGATCTGTGTTTTCATTTCTCTGTTGCTTTATATGAGTTCGAACTATTGATATTCGTAATGATGGCCTGAGCGCTGACCTCCAAAGGGTTGTAAGAAACATCTGCCTGTTTTGAACTCAGGTTGACATGAACACTTTCAATTCCGTTCAGTTCTTGGATAAGGTTTTTCACTGCGTTGACACAATGGCCGCAGCTCATTCCCTCAATTTCAAGCGTTGCGTTTTCAATCATTTCGGGGCCAAAGGTAAAATATGTGGGCGTTCGGTCGCATGACTATCGTCAGGATGGAACAAGTGACAGTTGTTAAAGTTTTCCGATCATGAAAATAGCCATGCCGAACTTCTTTCTTTGTTGCATGCAAAACCCAATGCGGAACTGGCTGCTTCTGTTGCTCATCGGAATCATCTGGGGCAGTTCGTTCATTCTGATGAAGAAAGGTCTTTTGGTCTTTTCGGCCCCTCAGATAGCTTCGTTGCGCATGGGAATTGCATGGCTTGTCACCCTGCCGTTTCAGCTGCCGCGATTCAAAGAGATCTCGAGAAGGGAATGGCTGATCTTGCGTGCAGTAGGTCTGTTCGGTAGTGCGATTCCAGCTTTTCTGTTCACAGCAGCCCAGACCCGGATCGACAGCTCGCTTGCCGGAATGCTCAATTCGCTCGTGCCGTTGCTCACAATGGCCTTCGGGCTGCTGTTCTTCGGCCTACGCACGTGGCCTATGCAGGTCGCGGGGCTGATGATAGGCCTGGTCGGTGCAATTCTATTGGTATTGATGCCCGATGGGATCGATGATTTTCAACCGGCCGCCTTGCTTGTGGTGCTTGCCAGTATCTGTTACGCGCTCAATTTGAACGTGGTTAGGCGTTATCTGCCCAAAATGCCGTCCATGCTCATCACGGCTGGTTCCTTTCTTTGGATCGGACCAGTTTGTCTCGTCTATCTCTTTTCAACTGATTTTGTCCAGCGGTTCGATCACGAATTGGCTTTTAGATCATTCGGAGCCGTGGTTCTTTTGGCGGTGGTGGGCACCACAGTTGCATTGCTCATGTTCAACAAGTTGATTCAATCGGGTGGCGCGCTCATTGCTTCAATGGTCACTTATGTGGTACCTGTTGTGGCCATTTTCTGGGGTATACTAGATGGCGAGGTTGTGAGCTTCTGGTCGATCTTAGGTGTACTGGTCATTCTTGGCGGTGTTTATCTAGTGAACAAACCTGCTTCTTGACAGTTTATATCTGAACTCAAATGTTATTTTTGTGATTCTCTTTTAATTAAACGATGATAAAAGTACTCAGTGCCATTTTGGTGGCCTCGTTACCAAGTCTGGTTTCAGCCCAATCTACTCTTCAATCTGTCAGTAATATCTTTCAAGGCAACTGCACCACAGGATGCCACAGCGGTGGAAGCCCTAGCGCCAATTTGGACCTGAGCGGAAACACATCAGACCTATACAACGAATTGGTGGGTGTCACTCCAACCAATCCGGCTGCTGCTGCGAAAGGATACAAACTCATAGACCCAGGCTATCCTCACAATAGCTTTGTACTCTACAAGTGCGCAACAACAGCGTGGGATGATCAGTTTGGAATGGATATGGCCGAAGGTTCCGTAATGCCACAGGGTCAACCGACTCTCGAAAAGGAAGAGATTGAACTTATCAGACAATGGGTGCTTTATGGGGCCCCACAAACTGGAACGGTTGTAAGCCCAACAACGCTGTACAACTACTACCACACCAATGGAATGGCGCGAATCGCTAAGCCCGCAGGACCTGCTTTGGGCGAAGGTTTCCAGATGCACATGGGGCCGTTCTTCTTGAATCCAGGAGATGAAGTGGAATTCTACAAGAAAGAGAAGGTGAACAACCCGACAGAAGAAAATGTGATCAAGTTCGAGGCTATTTTCAACGATGAGTCGCACCACTTTCTTCTTTTCGAATTTGAACCGGGAACCGCCCAGAGCGAACCCGAAGGTCTTCGGCCTGTCACGGTTCAGAACGCTTTCCAGAACCCTTACATGGTAGGTTGGGTCGACCCAGATCTTACCACTCTGCCTGAAGGAACCGCATACAAGATAAATGAAGACGCGGTAGTCGACCTTAATTATCATTTGATCAACTATGCTTCGAACGGAGATTCGATCCTAGCAGCCGAGGCATACATCAATTATTTCACAGACAACAATGGCCCAGGTTTGATAGAAATGCAAAGCGATCTGCTTATCAACCTTGGTATTTTCATCCCAAACAACGGACAAGAGGTCTCATTCACCGATCCCGTGTTCGATAATACCGCTGGCCCAACAGATAGCATGTACGTTTGGTTCCTGTCTTCGCATACCCACAAATATGGCACCGATTACGACATCTATAAGCGGAATCCGAACGGAACCCAAGGTGATCAACTGTATGAAGGCTTCTACAATACGACCTACGATTTCAACCAGGGATATTACGATTGGGAGCATCCGGGCAACCTCTATCTGGATCAGGTGTATGGCGAACTTCTTCCCGTGAACAGAAGAGATGGTCTCATTCAAGTGGCCAAGTTTCAGATTCCGGGCAGTGCAAATGAAACCCAACCACTGGTCACTTTCGGTCTTACAACCAATGATGAAATGATGCTGGCGTTCGTACAATATACGCTCGAGCGAGTTCCAGAAGCACCCACTGGAATATTCGAAAACGCAGTGAACGAACCTTCTTTCATTTCTGTTTACCCAAACCCTACAAGCGGCACTTCCAACATTGGATTTGTGCTTCAAGAGCGTGCAGACGTACAATTGAGCGTTTACAACAGCTTGGGTCAGGAAGTGAAGAGCATCTATTCGGGTTCGATGGCAGCTGGTCAGGCAAACTTCGAATTTGATGCGGCAAACGGCTCTGACTTCAACGGATTATACCTGATCCAATTGGTGGTGAACGACAAAATTCATACTCAAAGATTGCTGCATTTGAAGCACTGAGTAAATTATTGTTTCCGAAGGTTGTAATAGACACTTCTTTTTTTAAATTTGCAGCCCCGTTTTAGGGAGTTAAAAACAATTCTGTTAAACATGTACGCAATTGTCGACATAGCTGGCCAACAGTTCAAGGTGGAAAAAGACACAAAAGTGTTCGCCCACCGATTGGAAGGAAAAGAAGGTTCTAAGGTGACCTTTGACAAGGTTCTTCTTTTGGAAGAGAACGGAAAAGTATCTGTTGGAGCCCCAACGATTGCAGGTGCCACCGTTTCTGCCAAGATCGTTTCTCATATAAAAGATGGGAAATTGATTGTTTTCAAGAAGAAACGAAGAAAAGGATATCAGAAGCAGAACGGTCACAGACAATCGTTGACCGAACTTGTTATTGAAGGGATTTCTGCAAAAGGTGCAGCCAAAGCAGAGAAGAAGGAAGCGGCTCCAATAGCTGAAGCTCCTACAACAGACGGAAACGCATAATAATCCGAATAAAAGCAAACAACCATGGCACATAAGAAAGGAGCCGGTAGTTCCAAAAACGGAAGAGAATCAGAAAGCAAGCGACTTGGAGTGAAGATCTTCGGTGGCCAAGCGGCTATTGCTGGTAATATCATTGTTAGACAAAGAGGAACAGCTCACCACCCAGGCGAGAATGTAGGAATTGGTAAAGACCATACCCTGTTCGCTTTGACCGATGGAGTTGTTGAGTTCAGAAAAAGAAGAGACAACCGTTCGTTCGTATCGGTGGTTCCAGTGAGCTAACAGACCGACAAGTTGTATTTTGAAGATCCCTTGCGCCTCGGTTCAAGGGATCTTTTGTTTTCAGTAGATAAATTTGCGCCCATACACGATTCATGTTACAGACAAATTACATAAGGGAAAATAGGGAAAGGGTGATTGAACGATTGGCCGTTCGCGGAATAGACGCGGTTTCTTCAATCGATTCTGTTATTGCACTTGACGATAAGCGTAAGTCGACCCAAACATCATTGGATTCCATCCTGGCCGAATCGAATCAGTTGGCCAAAGAGATCGGTGCTTTTTTCAAAGAAGGAAAAGCAGCCGAAGCCAATGCCGCAAAGCTGAAAACAGCCGAACTGAAGGAGCGATCCAATAATCTTCAGACCGCATTGGTTTCTGTGCTAGAAGAACTGAATCAGCTGCTCTATCAGCTTCCGAACCTACCACACGAAAGCGTTCCGAACGGCAAGACCGCGGCAGATAATGAGGTGGTAGCGGTTCGAGGAAGTAAGCCGCAGTTGCCTCAGAATGCCGAGCCACATTGGGAATTGGTGAAACGATATGAGCTAGTTGATTTTGAACTTGGAGTTAAAATAACCGGAGCCGGATTTCCGCTTTACATGGGAAAAGGTGCGCAATTGCAGCGCGCGCTCATCAATTTCTTTTTAGACGAAGCAAGAAAGGCCGGCTATAAGGAATTCATCCCTCCGTTTGTTATCAATCAGGCATCTGGGTTTGGAACCGGTCAGCTGCCCGACAAGGAAGGCCAGATGTATCATATCCAAGCCGATGACCTGTATATGATCCCTACGGCAGAAGTGCCGCTGACAAACATTTTTCGTGACGTGATCTTGAACACGGACGAACTGCCGAAAAAGCTGACGGCCTATTCTCCTTGTTTCAGAAGAGAAGCAGGATCATATGGAAAGGATGTGAAAGGATTGAACCGCCTGCATCAGTTCGATAAGGTGGAGGTGGTGCAGGTAGTTGAGCCCGAAAAGAGCTATGAGGTGGTTGAAACAATGGTGGCCCACGTCACCGGATTGCTCGATAAACTCGGACTGCATTACCGCATTCTGAAACTTTGCGGTGGTGACATGGGATTCACATCGGCTCTCACCTACGACCTCGAAGTGTGGTCGGCTGGGCAGGACCGTTGGCTGGAGGTGAGTTCCGTTTCCAACTTCGAAACGTTTCAGGCAAACCGCCTGAAGCTGCGCTATCGAAAAGGTCAGGACAAACCACAGTTGGCCCATACACTCAATGGAAGCGCATTGGCGTTGCCACGCATCATGGCCGCCCTACTGGAGAACAACCAAACCACAGATGGAATCAACATTCCAGAGGTGTTGCATCGATACACGGGTTTTACAACCATCAGTGCCGATGAATAGGCCCGTTTCTGCCGCACTTGTGATCACTGGCCTCAGCTTAGTATTGTCCGGCTGTCGTGCAGATCTTTCGGCAGAATTGAATGCCACCGAAAGCTTACTGAATGTGATTGAGAAGGTCGAATCCAGTTCAGCTCAGGTCAATGCCAGGTTGGTAAACCAATACATCGAAGATATTTCTGGCAAGTGCCTATCTATTCAGGCTCAGGTTACAGACACCTTGGCTATGGAACAGGCAGAAGTGCTTGCAAACTTCTGTTCGTTGGATGAACACCTGACGAATTGCCTGGAAAGGAAGCAGCGAATTGATGAGGAGATATTGAGAACCCGTGAACAACTGTTCAACCTGAAGGCCGACCTCACCGAAAGACGTGCTGATAAGGACAGTACCAACCTCTATATTGAGCAGGAATTCCTGTTCGTGGAAAGTCTGAATGAAAGCACAGATCAATTATTGGTTGAATTGAATGGATGTTTTGAGACCTACGCTGAACTAAAGCATGAAATTGACCGTTTATTGATCGAAATGCCAAGCAAGGCGGAACCATGATCTACCAACGACTGCTGCTCATTCCATTCCTATTGTTGCCATTGATCATGGCGGCTCAGACCGAAACGGACGAGCAATTGGCGGCCCAATACTTCAAGAACGGAGAATACGCAAAGGCCGAAGTCTATTATCAGAAGTTGTATAAGCGCTACAACGATGAATTCTTCTATCAATATTACATTGACTGTCTCTTGAAGTTGGAAAATTTTGAAGAGGCCGAAAAGACGGTCATCAAAAGGATAAAGAAGGAAGCAGACCCGATCCAGTACGTTCAGTTGGGTTACGTTTATAAAGCGGCAGGCGAAGCAAAGAAGTCTGAACAGGCATATGCAACGGCCATTCAAGAGCTTCAACCATTTCAGCGACAAATTGAAGCAATGGCGGCATCATTTTCTGACAAGGGCGAGTTGGAATATGCTGTAAAGAGCTACGAAAAGGGTCGCAAACTGCTTAATGGGATATACAATTATCACTTCGAACTGGCCTCTGTTTACGAAAAGCTGGGCAAATTCGATCAAACTGTTCAGGAGTATCTGAGCGCCTTAGCAGAGGATCAATCGCAGATCACGTTGGTGCGAACTCAGTTGCTCGACATTTTTGCAGCCGACCGATCGAACAAAAAACAGGAGTTCTTTGAAGACGCAGTGATAGGAAGTATTCAGCAGAATCCGCAGAAGGACATCTATGCCGAGTTGCTGATCTGGCATTTCGAACAGCAGAAAGAGTTCGGAAAGGCTTTTGCGCAGGCCAAGGCCTTGGACAAACGCAACAAGGAGGATGGAGCACGCATCATGGGTTTGGCGCACATCTGTCGAACAAATGAAGCCTATGATCTGGCCATCGAAGCATACGAGTATGTCATCAAAAAGGGCAAGGACGGTTATTACTATTGGAGTTGCAGAAAGGATCTGGTGAATACGCTTTACGAGAAGGCGATTGCCGGTGGCGAATACAGCGATCAGCAATTGTTGGATCTCGAGAAAACTTTCATCTCCACGTTGGACGAATTCGGTAGGAATGGCAATGTGGCGCAAATGATGATGAATTTGGCCGAACTCTACACGTTTCACCTCCACCAGACTGACAAGGGCATCGATTTGCTGTATGAGGTGATCGACTTGCCAGGCATCGATAAGAAGGACCTCGCCTTGGCCAAGATCCAATTGGCTGATGCACTTCTTTTTGTAGGCGAGGTTTGGGAAACCACATTGCTTTATTCGCAGGCCGAAAAAATGTTCAAGACAGATGACATTGGCCGAACGGCAAAACTGAAGAATGCCAAATTGGCCTATTACACCGGACAATTCGATTGGGCCAAGGCACAGCTCAACGTGCTGAAAGCAGCCACCAGCGATTTCATTGCCAACGATGCGCTTTATCTTGCCTTGCTCATTGGCGACAATTCGTTCATGGACACCACCTATGCCGCGCTAGGCACCTTTGCCCGGGCCGATCTGCTGTTCTATCAGAACAAGTTGGACAGTGCAAAACTTGCGCTCGACAGCATCGAACAGTTTCATTCTGGCCATAGCCTCATGGACGATATCCTTTTCAAGCACGCGCAGATCTCGGAACGCCAAAAAGACCTTGTGAAGGCTGAAGCGCTTTATCACCGCATTTGGAAGGAATTCCCCACCGATCTTTTGGCCGATGATGCCGTTTACCGAATGGCACAACTCAACGAAAAGCAGCTGGCCAATACAGGCAAAGCCATGGAATATTATCAGGAATTGCTATTGAACTACCCTGGAAGCCTCTTTACGGTGGAGGCCAGAAAGCGGTATAGAACCTTGAGGGGGGATCTGTTGAATTAATAAGTGGCCATGATCATCTACAGCGTAACCGTTAACATCAACCACGAAGTGCATGACGAATGGGTGGCATGGATGCGCGATGTGCACATTCCGGATGTGATGGCAACCGGTTATTTTTTGGAGAACCGTTTTGCCCGTGTGCTGCTGGTGGAAGATGAGACCGGGGTCAGTTATTCGATCCAATATCTCTGCAAGAACATGGCCGACCTTCAGAAATATCAGGGAGCACACGCACCCCGTTTGCAAGCAGAAGTGAAGGAGAAATTTGACGGGAAATTCGTGGCGTTCCGAACCGTGCTCGAACTGGTGTAAGACACCTGAACCCCACGAAAGGAGACTTTATTCGCGTTCTTTGCGCAAACTCCGCTCCTGATAGCAATCGGGATTTGCGGTTCAATTAATCAGGAACCATTGGTCAAACCAAAAAAACATCTCGGTCAGCATTTTCTAAAGGACCAACGGATCGCTTCCGACATTGCTGATGCGCTCACAGGTCATGGAGGTTATCGGCACGTGCTAGAGGTCGGCCCCGGAACGGGGGTGCTCACCCAATTCCTGTTGAAGAAAGATTACGCACTGCACGCCATTGAAATGGACACGGAATCGGTCGCATACCTCAATCGGAATTTCATTCAGCTTACGGACAACCTCATTGAAGGCGATTTCCTTGCACTCGACCTGAAGACAATCACTCCCGAACCGCTCGCCATCATCGGCAATTTCCCTTACAACATTTCATCTCAGATATTTTTCAAGGTGCTTGACCATCGCGACCACGTTCCAGAAGTGGTGGGAATGCTGCAAAAGGAAGTGGCCGACCGCATTGCTGCGCCTCCGGGCTCAAAGACCTATGGCATTCTCAGCGTACTGTTGCAGGCGTTCTACGACATCGATCATCTCTTCACCGTTCCGCCCGAAGTGTTCAATCCTCCGCCAAAGGTCCAATCGGCCGTTATCCGACTGAGGCGAAACAGCGTGGCCAAGTTGGATTGCGATGAAAAGAAGTTCAAAATGGTGGTGAAGACCGCCTTCAATCAAAGGCGCAAAACATTGAGGAATGCCCTCGGATCGCTTACCTTCGCCACCGCTCCGAACGAGCATCTCCTCACACTAAGGGCCGAAAGGCTGTCGGTCGAGGAATTTGTTCAGATCACCAAATGCCTGGCCGATTGAGGTCAGACCAAGTTAAACGAATACGCACGCCTTTGAACAATGCAGTTCGAACTGACGAACGACTTCCTCGAGCTACTCAAAGAGGACATTGCAAGGTTTGACCGCGCCACAGTTGCGGCCAAAGTAGGCGAACTATACCCTGCCGATATTGCCGAAATACTCAACGAGGTCAACCTCAGCGAGGCCCGTTTCATCTTCAAATTGCTGGACGATGAACTCGGTTCTGAAGTTCTGGTTGAACTTGATGAGGACATCCGCGAGCAATTCCTTGCATCGCTTTCCAATGAGGAAATAGCCGAATATGTCGATCAGCTTGACACGGATGATGCGGCCGACCTTATAGCCGAACTTCCGGAAGGGCGGCAAGAGGACGTACTTTCTCACGTTGACGATGACGAACAGGCCAGCGACATTGCCGACCTGCTCACCTATGACGAGGATTCTGCGGGTGGCCTCATGGCCAAGGAGCTCATTAAGGTGAATGTGAACTGGACCATTCTGCGTTGTGTGCGCGAAATGCGCAGTCAGGCCGAAGAGGTGGATCAGGTTTTTACCGTTTATGTGGTGGACGATCAGGACATTCTGCTCGGAACGGTGTCGCTGAAGAACATGCTTATCAGCACCGAACGCACGCTGATCAAGGATATTTATGATGGCGATGTGATCTCTGTGGAGGCCCACACCCAGGCGCAGGATGTGGCGCAGATCGCGGAGAAATATGACCTGGTAGTGGTGCCCGTGGTCGATGCACAGGGTAGGCTTCTGGGCCGCATCACGGTGGATGACATCATGGATGTGGTGCGAGAGGAGACTTCCAAAGATTATCAGATGTTATCGGGTATTTCTGAGAATATTGAGACCACCGATACGGTCTGGGTCATGAGCCGCGCCCGTTTGCCGTGGCTGTTGGTGGCCATGTTCGGTGGAATTGCAGGTGCCATGGTGATAGGCAATTATGAAGAAGAATTGCAACTCAATCCGCAAATGGCCTTCTTCATTCCGCTGGTGGTGGCCATGGGCGGAAACGTGGGCATTCAGTCTTCGGCCCTCATTGTGCAGG
>CAMCFW010000010.1 GCA_945874195.1 Chryseobacterium gleum | reverse complement strand
ATCCATTTTCAGGGAGGAACGGCCAAGTTGGGAGTGAACTACAACATTACGGATCACATGAACCTGTTCGTGAATGGCGGGATATTCTTCCGACCACCGATCATTGCCGATGTCTATGCAGGAACGAGTTTCAATTTTGTGGAAGGCATAAAGACAGAGCTCTCATGGGGAGTTGAACTGGGCTATGCAGTCAAATATTCGCGCTGGGCCGCCAACCTGAACCTGTATCGCACCACCTGGGAAAACCGTCCGGTGAAATACTCGTTGCCTGGCGGAACACCAACGACTATCAACATCCCGAATTTAGGTTCGGTGCATCAAGGCGTTGAGCTGGATGCCATTTACCGTACACCGTGGTTCTTCGATGTGGAAGGGCTCATATCTTATGGAGACTGGCGTTGGAAAGGCGTTGGATACGCCTACTATTATGAAGATGGAAGTGATATTCCTACCGATGTTGATACGGTTGATGCTGACGGGGTTCGTGTGGGAGATGCTGCGCAGTTTCAGGTTTCTGGTAGCATAAAGATCAAGCCAACCAAGGACGTTTATATCAAAGGCCAGATCACCTACTTCGACAATTACTTCTCCGAATTCAATCCGCTTAACCTGCAAGGAGAAAATAGTGGACGCGATTCGTGGAAAATACCGGCCTATTATCTGTTCGACCTCCATGCAGGATGGACCATCAAGCTTAAGAAAATGGACCTGAGCCTGAGGGCCAGCATCCTCAACGTGCTTAATACGACCTACATTTCCGATGCGCAGAACAATTCACTTGACGTAACCTTCGATGCCACAGCGGCAACGGTTTTTGTGGGTCAAGGCCGCAGATGGACAGCCACCGTTGGCATTAAATTTTAAAAACAGATGATGAAAAACAGTATAACCGCAATTGCAGCCATGCTTCTGGCCTCAACTTCCTTCGGGCAGACAGCACTTCCCACCTCGTGGAATTTTGACGACCCACAGCCTGCCGGTTGGCTCGAAAGCCTCGACAATGTTCCGGGAAACACCCGCTACACCAACGGCCTGGTTGCAGCCGCTTGCCGCTTGGATGGTGACGATGAATACGTGCAAGTGCATTTCAGCGATGTGTGCGGTGGCTTCACCTACAACATCAAGGGACAGGGTACTGCAACCAATGACGTTTTCACCATCGAAGAATCAACAGACGGAACCGTCTGGACCTCCTTGCGTGTGCTGAATCAGGCGGCCATCGATGCCACCACTTCTGCATTCGTTGAATACACCGATGTTCCCAACGCGGCAAGCCGCTACATCCGTTGGATCTTCACCGAAAAGCAAAATGGAAGAAACATGGCATTGGACGAGATCACCCTCATTTCGCAGGTGCCAACCACCGCGCAGGAGATCGCCCTCAACGTTGCAGGAACTCCGGTGGTGAACAATTCCACCTATGTGATCGGAAACGCGCTCTCAACCACCTTCACCATAGAGAATGTCAATTTGGGCGGTGGAAGCGACCTGACCATATCCAACATGCAGATCGCAGGGCCGAATTCGGGCGATTTCTCGTTCAGCAACGTTTCAACCCCCTTCAACATCGCAGCGATCGGAACACATGATTTGCAGGTCAATTTCGCCACCGCGCAACAGGGATCGCGCTTTGCAACAATGATCATTACGAACAATGACGCCAACGGAGACGAGGTTTCATTTGAAGTGGACCTGTATGGTATTGGAGGTGATTATGCTACGGAACCATCTGCCCAACCAAGCAATCTCAGCTTTTCCAATGTCACATCTTACGATTACGATGTTGCCTTCGCAGCTGCAAGTGGTTCTCCCGAGAATTACATCGTGCTTCGCACCATCGGAAGTGCGGTTACAGATGCTCCAATGGACGGGAACACGTACACCAAGGGAGATTACATCAACGGTGCACAAGTGGTGCACGTAGGCGCAGCAGGAACGTTTTCGCCAAAGTATGTGGTTGCGGGAACAGACTACCATTTTGCCGCTTTCGCGTTCAATGGTTCTTCGGGATACGAGAACTATTTGACCGCTTCTCCGCTGACAGGAAGCGTCACTTCGAGCGGATCAATGATGGGTACTTATTACAATGGTGTCGATCCATCGGCTAGTAGTTTCCTAGGCGACCTTCAGGCTAGAATCAGCCAAGGGTTCGACCAGATATTCTACAGTAATTACGGACCGATCATGATCAACAAGTTCGCTTCGCGCGATACCACAGACGGCCAATCGGTTGTTTCGTGTGTCTATTCGGGCTACAAGCACCTATACACCGGGGCATTCTTCTACGATGTGATCAGCCGCGAACACTCGTGGCCGCATAGCTGGATGCCAACGTTTCTTGAAGGATCTGACGGAGAAGAATACTCTGATATGCATAATCTTTTCCCCACACATCAGAACAGCGCGAATGCGGTGCGCAGCAATCGACCGTTGGGTGAGGTGGTTGTTCAGGCCAGTTCATTCCTTGATGCGCAGTACGGTGATAATGCTGTTGGAGAACGGGTCTATGAACCGCGCGACCAACATAAGGGAGACGCTGCCCGTGCCATATTCTATATGGCTGTAAAGTGGAACGGCACTGGTGGAACATGGGAACTGCCCAACCCGATCGACTTCGCTGTGCAATATGGACAGGATCAGGATGTGTTGAAGCAGTGGCACTGGCAAGATCCACCGGATGCTTGGGAGATATCTAGAAACGATTTCATTGAAGGCGAGCAGGGCAACAGGAATCCATTTGTCGATAGTGTGAACTGGGTTTGCTACATCGATTTTGAGACGCTGACCTACATTGGCGAGCAGAGTTCTCCATGTACCGTGACACCCGGCATCTTGGAACAACTGGCCGGAGACTTCTCCATTTCACCTAACCCAACAGATGGAGTTGCAGCGTTGAACCTGAACTTGAAGCAGTCACAGGAACTGACCATCAACGTTTTGGACATTACTGGCAGAACGATTTCGACAAGAACCAAGGATTTCAATGCTGGCGTATCGCGCGAAATGTTCGATCTGTCCAGCCTTGATGCAGGTGTCTACCATATTGTACTACAGGGTGAAAGCGGAAGAACTGCCTTGAAGGTGGTGCTCCAGTAAGCCTTTTGGACATAAAAGAGAAGCCGTTGTCCGAAAGGTCAGCGGCTTTTCTGCTTCAGTCAAGGAAGGTTTTAACCGCCTTGACAAAACCTTCAGGATCCTGGGCGTGCACCCAATGCCCTGTGTTCAAACTGCTGAAAGTGGTCTTCGGGAATAGAGATCGGATGTCCTTTTTGTCTCCGACCAACACATATTTCGACTGTGTTCCGTAAAGAAAAAGTGTATCGACATCAGCACCTTTCAGTATCGGCAGGCCCATTTCCTCAATGTCGGCCGCCAGCACGTCCAGATTGAATCGCCAAGCGTAGTTCGAAGTGCCATCTTCAAGTTTCTGACGATAAATATTCTTAAGCAGGAATTTAATGGTATCCTCTTCCTCATCCAGCAGATGCCGCAGTTGCGCTTCGGCTTCCGAACGGGTTGAAATTTTTTCCAGATCCAAGGCCTGCATGGCGCGGATGATCAGGTCGTGGTGAATGGGGTATCCTTTGACGCCCATATCCACAATGATCAGCTTGTCAAGAAGATCGGAATGGTCGGCAGCAAATTTCATGGCCGTTTTTCCGCCCATCGAATGGCCGATAAGAATGGCATTCTTAAGATCATGTTCTCTGAAAAATCCGAATAGATCCTCCGCCATCTCTTCATACGTATGAGAATCGAAATGTGGCGATTGTCCATGATTCCGCTGATCTACCAAGTACACATGATGCCTGTCGGAAAACGCCTTGGCTAATGAGAACCAATTATCCAACGAACCGAAAAGGCCGTGAAGGATCACCATCGGCCTTCCTTCGCCATATTCCTTGAAATTCAATTTCACCGAAGGGCGTTCTTGTACATTTTCACCACGTTGCTCAATCCAAAATAAATGGAGTCGGAGATCAATGCGTGCCCTATCGAAACTTCCAAAAGGTTCGGAATGTTCTGCTTGAAAAAGGCCAGATTCTCTAAACTGAGGTCGTGGCCGGCATTTATTCCCAAACCGACCTCATTTGCAATTTGGGCAGCTTTCACAAATGGCGAAATCGCCTTTACCTGGTCTGAGGAATAATGGGCCGCATAGCTTTCGGTATAAAGCTCTATTCTGTCTGTGCCCGTTTCTTTCGCTGCGCGAATCATGAATTCGTCTGTTTCGATGAAGATAGAGGTTCTGATTCCTTCACGGTTCAATTCCGAAATGACGTCTTTTAGAAAACCGGCATGTTCAATCGTGTTCCAACCCGCGTTAGATGTGAGTACACCGGGGGGGTCTGGAACGAGTGTCACCTGAGTCGGTTTCACGTCCAACACCAATTTCATGAACTTCTCGTTCGGATAACCCTCAATATTAAATTCGGTGTGCACAACTGGTTTCAGGTCGAGGACATCCTGATAGCGGATGTGCCTTTCATCGGGCCTTGGATGCACCGTAATGCCGTCAGCACCGAACTGCTGCGCTTTGATAGCCGCTTCCACCACGCTTGGATAGGAACCTCCGCGGCTGTTCCGAAGGGTAGCTATCTTGTTGATGTTCACGCTCAATTTAACTTCTGACATGATGATTTTAAACTATGTGACGGCCAAAAGTAGCCTTCGGCAAACAAATTGCTGTTGGGTATTTCGGTAAGCACATAACAAAATCAGTGGAGATTACGTTTACTTTGCACGCCAACACGGAAATGCTCGCACGCGAACTCATATCGAAAGTTGTACCACCGCTCAGACCAGACGATGAGGTAGCACGCGCTTTGGCCTGGATGGACGAATTCAAGGTATCTCATTTGCCAGTGGTTGACGGAAAGAACTTCCTTGGCCTGATAAGCGAAGACAACATTCTTGATGGAGCAAAGGAAGATACGGTCATTGCTTCCAAAGAAGTGTTGAACCGAGCCTATGTGCTCGAATCTCAACATATCTACTACGTGATCCGAAAATTGGCTGCCACCGACCTTTCGGTCGTTGCGGTTCTCGATTCAGCGCAGAATTATCTCGGATGCATCACGCTTTCCGACCTGGTCACCAAGTTCGAAGAATTGGCGGTCATCAATCAGCCCGGTGGCATCATTGTGATCCAGTTCAAAAAGAACGATTATTCGTTGGCACAAGTGGCCCACGTGGTAGAATCGAACAATGCCAAGATCCTTAGCAGCTACGTTTTTGAGCGTCCGGAGACCGGTATGCTGGAACTTACGCTGAAAGTGAACCGTGAAGAGGTCGGGTCGATCGTTCAAGGACTGGAACGATACGATTATCAGGTACTTGCATTTTTCCAAGAAAGTGCGCAACTTGAAGACCTGAAAGGCCGCTATGACGAATTGATGCGGTACATCAATATTTAACTCAGTCCGATCGGTCTCCGTCTTCTCCTTCTTCCATTTTTATTCTGCTCCATTGCCTCCATTGCACAGGATGACGTTCGCATTGGTTCACTTACCTTTAAAGGAAATAAGATAACGCGCGAACGGATCCTGCTGCGCGAAATGACCTTACGCGAAGGTCAGGTACTTCCAGCCGCTGATCTGAAGGCACAGATCGAACGCTCCAGAGGAAACATCTGGAATCTGCTTCTTTTCAATTTTGTTGAGATTGACACGAGTATGAATGCCCAGAACACCATTGATGTGGTCGTCAGGGTAACCGAACGTTGGTATGTCTGGCCAATTCCCTTTGTGGAATTCGCAGATCGCAACCTGAGCGAATGGTGGGAGACCAAACGTTGGGATCGACTCGATTATGGCACGTTGGTAAAATGGAGCAATTTCCGCGGAATGAAAGAGGAACTGACGCTGCACCTTAGGTTCGGTTTCAACAACAGGTATGAATTGCGATATGAGATACCCTATCTCGATAAGGCCCAGAAATGGGGGATTGAATTCAAAGGTGGTTACGAACAAAGTCACGAGGTTTCTTATGGTTCGGTCGGCAATAAGCGCGTATTCTATAAGAATTCAGACAAGCACATCAGGAAAGAAGCCTACGGTGCTATCACTCCTCGGTGGCGCCCAAACCTCTACAATCTTCATAAGTTGGAGATCAGTTTTACGCATGCGTGGGTGGTTGATTCGGTGGCGCTGCTTCAGCCCGAGTATTTCGGTTCTGGCGAGAACCTCAGTAAATATTTTTCGATAGAATATGAAGTGGTGCGAGACGTGACAGACTACACGGATTATCCGTTGAAAGGCTATCGCTTTGAAGCGCTTCTGCGTAAAGATGGCCTACGCATATTTGATAGCCCCATCGATATTTGGACCCTTGAGCTGGAGTATGTCAAATACTGGCAACTGCACAAGCGGCTATATTTTTCTCACGGCCAGAAGATCAAGGTTTCTTCTACAAACGGACAGGCCTATTCTCTTCAGCAGGGACTTGGTTATGATAACGATTTTGTGAGAGGATATGAGCTATATGTAATAGATGGGCAACACTATGGTCTGCTGAAGACAGCCTTGAAATTCGCAATTCTTCCAATGCGAAAGGTGAAGCTCAAGTTCTTGAAATCCGAGAAATTCAACACGCTTCCATTGGCCATCTATATAAACGCAAACTACGACATGGGCTATGTGATCGACAATCAATACAACAAGCAGAATCCGCTGGCAGGAAGTCTGTTGTTGGGTGGAGGGGTAGGGTTAGACCTTGTAACGTTCTATGACATCTCGTGGCGGGCAGAATACTCGGTCAACAAGAATATGGAGCATGGGTTTTTCGTACATTTCACCAAGCACATCTGAAAAATGCGAATAGCTGTTCATGGAAGATCAAGGGTTGGAGCCGACCGCACTCGTCTGTTGGCCATCAATGACGAACTGAACCAACGATTCGCAGACATCCATTATTCGAAGGAACTCGCAGACATCCTGAATACAGATGGAATCAAGGTGATCACCGAAAAAAGATTTCAAAAGGATCAATTCGATGCCCTTATCAGTATTGGGGGCGATGGCACCATTTTGGAATCAGCAAGGAAAGTGGCCCGTTCGGGAATTCCGATCTTAGGGGTGAACACCGGACGCTTGGGTTTTTTGGCAAGCACGCCTTTCGAAGAACTCAAAGAAGCGCTCGATAGGCTTAAGAAGCGCGAATTTCATGTGGACAGTCGAACCCTGATAAAAGCTGAAACAGACCAGGATCATTTCGGAACAGAGAATTATGCATTGAACGAATTGAGCATTCACAAGAACGCCACATCTTCAATGGTCGTGGTCCACGCTTTTTTGGATGAGCAGTTTCTCAACTCATATTGGGCAGATGGACTCATCGTTTCAACCCCGACCGGATCAACCGGATATTCGCTGAGTGCCGGTGGACCGATAGTGGCCCCAAGCACTAGCAATTTCATCATAACGCCCATAGCACCTCATAATCTCAACGTCCGTCCCTTGGTGATAAGCGATGAAAGCAACATCACACTTAGAATCGGTGACACAGATCCGAATTTCATGATGTCGCTCGATTCGCAATCAAAGATCGTGAGTTCTGAAGTGGTGATCCGAGTGTCGAAAGCCGATTTCCAGGTGGGTTTGATCCGTTTCGGAACCAACGATTACTTCGATACGCTTCGCGGAAAGCTGATGTGGGGCAGAGACAGCCGTAATTGACAAATAGGCGTTTTCGAGCGATTAAAATGAAAATAGCTACATTTGCAAACTTGGCTTCATTGAGCAGATTTTCAACAAGATGCGCTTAAAACCGATCATACTTTGTTTAATTGTTCTTTTGCCGTCTTTGGCCAACGCTCAGAGATGGAAAAGACAACGATACGAGTGGGTCACTGCAATTGGCGCCACTCAGTTTCTTGGTGATGTCGGTGGACGGAATCAGATCGGCTCTGATTGGTTCTTCGATATGGATGCCGCCTCAACGCGTTACGTCCTCAACGTTGGCTTCCGTTATAAGGTAACTCAATACCTTTCAGTAAAGACAGGTTTCAGTTTTGGCGAAGTGGCCGGTGATGATAGATTCACCTTGGAGCCATTCAGGAATAACAGGAACATCCATTTTCGATCTCCGATTGTCGAATGGGCCACGCAGGCCGAATTCTCATGGATGCGCGAATCAATTGGAAGTCGATACAAGATTCGAAGGGTTCGTGGAAGAGGGCAAAAAGGCAGTCAGGTTTACGTCTATGGTTTCGTTGGGGCAGCGTTGCTTTACATGAATCCGATGGCCAAATATGATGGGAAGTGGCATTCGCTGAAGAAGTTGCATACAGAAGGCCAGGGTGTTGTGCCTTCACGAGAGGAATACTCCAACTGGCAGTTCACCATTCCGTTTGGAATAGGAATGAAATACGCCATCGATAAAAAGAGCAGTATCGGTCTTGAATACGGACTTAGGAAAACGTTCACGGATTACATGGACGACACCAGCACGTCTTATGTTTACACCAAAGAGGGCGAAATACGTGAAGGCAACTCGGCTGGCCCACTGGCACAATGGGGAGATGATGTGGCAAAAGCCTTGGCCGACCCTTCATTGGCTCGGGTTCCAGAAGGTATAGATGTTTTTGAAGGGGCCTGTTCAACCTGCCCTGGTATGCAAAGAGGCGACCCTACCGATCTAGACTCATACATGTTTCTGACGATAACTTACAGTCGCAAGATCCGAACAACAAGGAAGGGACTTCCGAAATTCTAGTGCTTAAATAGCATTGGTCATGAAAAAAATAACACTGATTATTCTGCTCTCCTCCTTAGGTCTCGAAGGGCTTCGTGCACAATATTCTGAATTCGGTCTTCTTGGTGGCGTATCGTTCTATATGGGCGACCTTAATCCCGACATCCCATTCAAACAGGTGATGCCGGCCGGAGGCGTTTATTACCGCTACAACATCAATGATCGGTTCTCGGTAAGAGGGGCTTTCAATCTTGGTTATCTGAAGGGGAATGACGCTAAATCGAAGGTTCAGGCACAATTGGACCGCAACTTGAATTTCGACTCGTGGTTGTATGAATTCGGAATTACTGGCGAATTCAACTTTTTCAAATATGCTCCTGGAGACATGCAGCATTTCATCACCCCATTTCTTTTCGGTGGTGTGGCCGTGTTCAAGTTCAACCCAACGACAAAAGCCGGTGACGATCACCGTTATGAACTTCAGCCATTGGGCACCGAAGGCCAAGGAACAACCGAATATCCTGATAGAAAGAAATATGCGTTGACCACCGCATCCATTCCTTTCGGATTAGGCGTCAAGGCAAACGTTTCCAAAACATTCTCTATAGGCTTGGAATGGGGAATGCGGTATGCTTTCACCGATTATCTGGATGATGTGAGCGGAACTTATGCCGACCCGGATGTGATCCGTTCGGAAAGAGGCAATATTGCTCATGAACTGGCAAATCGATCTACCCTGGCCGATGATCAACTGAACGGTCGCCAGCGAGGAAATTCGAAGACCAATGACTGGTATTCTTTTGCGCTCATTTCGTTGTCCATGAACATCAAGGCCCGACCGGCCAAATGTCCAGCCTATCAGTAAGTCACGAACAGTAAAGTACATTTGCATCGCCTTTCGGGGCGATTTTTAATTTATTAATGGCCATAGACCCGCGTATAGACTCAACGAAATTGCCTAAGCACGTGGCGGTCATCATGGACGGCAACGGACGATGGGCAAAGCAACGTGGCAAGCTGCGCACCTTTGGCCACGCAAGTGGCGTGAAGGCGGTTCGCGAAACAGTTGAATGCGCGGCCGAGATCGGCATCGAATATCTTACGCTCTATGCATTCTCTACCGAGAACTGGAACCGCCCCAAATATGAGGTCAATGCGCTGATGACCCTTTTGGTGAAGACCATCAACAAGGAAACCCGAACCCTGAATGATAACAATATCAGGCTGAATGCAATTGGCGACCTTGGAAGCCTGCCAAAATCATGTTACCGAGAATTGATGGAAGCAATTGATAAGACCAAGCACAATACGCGCATGACTTTGACGTTGGCCTTGAGTTATTCTTCAAAATGGGAAATGACCGAGGCGATAAAGGCAATTGCAATGAATATCAGGTCTGGAAAATTGGCTGTCGAAGACATCACCGAATCAACCATTGATGCGCATCTTTGCACGCTTGGAATTCCAGACCCAGAACTACTTATACGCACAAGCGGAGAACATCGGATCTCCAACTTCCTGTTGTGGCAAATTGCTTATGCAGAATTGTATTTCACCGATAAACTGTGGCCAGATTTCAATCGTGTTGAATTCGAAAAGGCAATAATTGACTATCAAGGACGAGAAAGAAGGTTTGGAAAGATCAGTGAGCAGATCAGTGCTTAGTAACAGTCAAAAGTTGCTTATCTTACTAGTGATGTCGATGTTTTCATCGATATCGGCCAGTGCACAGATATACGTAGGTTCGGAGGAGTTCAAGGTAGATTACGCTGCGCCCAAGCAATATGTGGTTGGGCCGATAACGGTTTCTGGAACCAAGTATCTCGATCGGAAGGTACTCGTACTTCTTTCAGGCCTGAGCGAAGGTGAAAAGATCCAAGTGCCGGGCGAAGCCATCACAGAAGCCATCCAGAAACTTTGGGATCAAGGGCTTTTCAGCAACATCAACATCAGCGTGGTGAAAGTGGTTGACGACAAGATCTTCCTGAACATAGACCTTCAGGAGCGTCCGCGTCTTAGCAAATATGCCCTTAAAGGCGTGAAGAAATCTGATGCCAACGACATTCGCGAGTCAATTCAGCTCATCAAAGGCAAAGTGGTGACCGACAACCTGATCGTGTCGACCGAAAACCTGATCAAGGACCACTACATAGACAAAGGATATCTGAATGCCGAAGTGCAGACCGAAATGGAGAATGACTCCACGTTGCCGAACAATGTCGTCCTCAAATTCAATGTCAGCAAGAAGAAAAAAGTGAAGATCGCTAAGATCATTCTTCGAGGAAACGAAGAGGTAAAGCGCGGAAAACTCATCCGCTCAATGAAAGAGACCAAGCAACGCCAATGGTGGCGGGTGTGGAAGACCTCGAAGTTCTTGGAAGCGGAATATGATGCAGATAAAAAGGCGCTGATCGCCAAGTATAATCAGATGGGTTATCGCGATGCGCGCATCATCAGCGACACCATCTATTCTAACCGAGATGGCTCCATCAACATTGAGATGAACTTGGAAGAGGGACGAAAATATTACTTCCGCAACATAACTTGGACCGGCAACACTAAATACTCTTCGGAAGTATTGGGCAAAATACTTGGCATTAAACCAGGCGATATCTATGACCAATCGCGTTTGGACGCCAATCTGCTCATGAATCCGAACGGAAGGGACGTTTGTTCACTTTATCTTTATGATGGATACCTTTTCTTCAATGTGGATCCTGTCGAGGTCCTGGTTGTGAACGACAGCATAGACCTTGAAATGCGCATTCGCGAAGGTAAACAGGCCACTATCAACAGGGTGACCGTGGTTGGAAACACAAAGACCAACGACCACGTGGTGCTTCGCGAATTGAGAACGAAACCAGGTCAGTTGTTCAGTCGGTCGGATGTGATCCGTTCGCAACGTGAGCTTTCTCAATTGGGCTATTTCAATCCCGAAACGTTGGGGGTCAATCCCAAACCGAATCCTGTGGATGGAACTGTTGATATTGAATACACCGTAGAGGAAAAACCGTCTGATCAGATCGAACTTTCGGGTGGTTGGGGCGCAGGTCGTATTGTAGGCACCCTGGGTGTCACCTTCAACAACTTCTCGCTGCGCAACATGTTCAAGAAAGGCGCGTGGCGACCACTTCCGGCAGGAGATGGCCAGCGGTTGAGTCTTCGGGCCCAGTCAAATGGTCTGTTCTTCCAGTCATACAATTTCTCGTTCATGGAGCCATGGTTGGGCGGAAACCGACCAAATGCATTCAGCCTTTCCGCTTATCATTCGGTGCAATCGAACGGTATTCAGAAAGGAGAGCTGAATCGGGAAGCCATTCGCATAACGGGAGTGTCTGTTGGATTGGGAACCAGATTGAAATGGCCAGATGACTTCTTTGCGCTTCAGGGCGAGATAAGCTATCAGAATTACATCCTCGAAAATTATCAGCTCATCAGCGGATTCAACAACGGAAACTCGAACACGTTCAGCTTGACAGCCACGCTTTCTCGAAATTCTATTTCAGACCCTATCTTCCCAACCTATGGCTCAGTCATTTCCGGAAGTGTTGAGTTCACTCCCCCGTTTTCGCTGCTTACAGGCCTCGATGCAAAAACCGCCAGCGCATCCGAGAAATATTCATGGATAGAATACCATAAATGGAAGTTTGATGCCAAGTGGTATATCGGTTTGGCAAAGAATTTGGTAATACAGACGAAAATGCAATTCGGATTCCTTGGACTTTACAATCGCGATCTCGGTATTTCCCCATTCGAGCGTTTCTACATTGGTGGAGACGGGCTTAGCGGATTTGGGCTTGATGGCAGGGAGATCGTTGCGCTTCGCGGATATGACAACAACTCCCTTTCGGCCAGTTTCGGAGGAACCATCTTCACAAAATATGGAGCGGAGGTTCGTTATCGGCTATCACCAAATCCACAGGCGACCATTTATGTGTTGGCCTTTGCCGAAGCAGGCGATTCGTGGCTCACATTCAACGAATTCAAACCTTTTCAGCTTAAAAAATCCGCAGGGGTCGGGGTGCGGATCTTCCTCCCCATGTTCGGCCTTCTTGGTCTGGATTATGGCTGGAGGTTTGATGACGTGCCGGGAAGACCGGACATGGCCCCAGGACAATTCCACTTCTCGATCGGACAACAATTCTAAAACCCTATCAACATGAAAAGATCAGTTCTCACTCTCATGGTCATCGTTCTTGCGTTAAGCGCATCAGCGCAACGCTTCGGATATGTGGACTCAAACTTCATACTTGAAAGCATACCCGAGTATCAGAAGAAGCAGCAGGAACTGAACGAGATATCCGTTCAGTGGCAGTCTGAAATTGAAAAGATGTACACTGAAATAGACCGGATGTACAAGGATTTTCAGGCCGAGCAGATCCTTTTGACCGATGACATGAAACGCAAGCGCGAAAATCAGATAATTGAAAAGGAAAAAGAGGCCAAGGAGAAGCAAAAGCAGCGTTTCGGTTTTCAAGGCGACCTGTTCCAAAAGCGTCAGGAATTCACCAAACCGATCCAAGACAAGATCTATGCGGCCATCAAAGAAATTGCAGATGCCCGAGGCTATGCGGTGATATTTGATAAGGCAGGTACGCTTAACATGCTATACACCTCAGAGAAATATGATCTGAGCGAGGAGATTCTGGATGCGCTCGGTTACTCGGTAAAGACAGAAAATGAGGATAAATAATTCTAATATTGCGCCCGTTAAACAAAAGAGAAAATGAAAAAGATACTGATAGTGATTGTGGTTTTGGTAACCAGCTTTTCATCATATGCCCAGCAGAAGTTCGGCCATGTTGATTCAGCAGCTTTGCTCGAACTGATGCCAGAAAAAGCCAAGGCCGAAAAAGACCTCGAAGCATTTGCCAAGGAGTTTCAAACTGCACTGGAGGCCATGTGAAAAGAATATGAAGGAAAAGTGGCCGCTTTTCAACAAGGCGAAAAAGACATGATAGCCACGGTAAGAAACACCAAGGTGCGCGAAATTTCTGATCTAGAAAGAAGGATCCAGGAGTTTCAACAGCAAGCTCAGGATGAGATCGCTAAGAAGGAGCAGGAGGTGTTGACCCCGATCATTGACAAGGCCAGAAAGGCCATTGACGAAGTAGCAGTGGCCAAAGGCTACACCTACATCTTCGACAGTTCATTGGGAGTGTTGCTTTACGCCAAGGAAAGCGAGGATGTAATGGCTGAAGTGAAGACCAAGTTGGGTCTGTAATTAGCCGAAACAAAATGAGTATAATTAGACCCGTCTTAACAAAGGCGGGTTTTTTTTTGATCAGGTTTTGTGAAACGCGCTCTAGCCGCCTAACATTGGCAGACCAGGTATCTGAACAGATACCCCGAACCGAGTTCAGGGCGATAGGAGAAATGAAATGCACATGCAAGGTCCAATAGGCATATTCGATTCGGGCTACGGAGGCCTTACGGTGCTGCGCGAAATGGCGGCCCTTCTTCCGCAGTACGATTATCTCTACTTGGGCGACAACGCTCGTTCGCCTTATGGTACGCGATCTTTTGAAAGTGTCTATACCTACACCCGCGAATGCGTGTTCAAACTCTTCGATGAAGGCTGTCCGTTGGTCATTTTAGCCTGCAACACGGCATCGGCCAAAGCACTGAGGACCATCCAACAGAAAGACCTGCCAAAAAGGGACCCGAAGCTTAGGGTGCTGGGGGTCATACGGCCAACAACAGAGGTAATCGGGAGTTATTCGAGTACAAACAAAGTAGGTGTGTTGGGAACGGTAGGTACGGTAATGTCAGAGTCGTATCCCATCGAAATAGCCAAGACCTTCCCAGATTTAGAAGTATATCAGCAGGCCTGCCCCATGTGGGTGCCGCTTATTGAAAATAACGAACACCTTGGGCCGGGAGCAGAATATTTCGTGAAAAAGTATGTTGATCTGCTCATGGACAAAGCACCAGAGATTGACACCATCTTGCTCGGTTGTACACATTACCCATTATTGGCGGATAAGATTGCGCAACATATCTCTGAGCGTGTAAGCCTTGTCTCACAAGGTGAGATCGTAGCTGCAAGTCTTCAGAACTATCTGGATCGACATCCCGAAATGATGCGTTCGTGCAGTCAAGGCGGTTCACACAGGTTCTTAACAACTGACGATACGCAAGCGTTTGACGAACATGCATCCATCTTCTTTGGTGGCGAAGTAAGATCCGAATTCTGCTCCATTCCGCATGTTGACTGAACTGGCACATCAGCTCTGTGCATAACATGGTCTTCAGCCTAGGACCATATTTTCTGAAAAGCGCAACCGAATTTTTTGTCAATAAGGTGATATTGAATGAAAACAACTGCCGAAAATTCATGTTTTTACATTCATGACCTTCGCTTAACCCTTTTCGATAATCATATCTTTGCTCAAACCAAAAGACACGACCTGTACGTCCGCTAATGGATAAGTTCTCTTACCTCTCAAACATGGATGTGTCCACAGTGGAACATCTATATCAATCATACAAGTCAGACCCGAATTCAGTGGCGCAGGACTGGCAGCAATTCTTTGCCGGCTTCGATTTTGCCGAGCAGCTATATGATCAGGACGATGCCTCTTTTGGCATTCCCGCCAATGTGAAGAAGGAATTCGATGTCATCAATCTGATCAACTCTTATCGTAAAACTGGCCATTTGTTCACCAAGACAAATCCGGTAAGGGCGCGAAGAAAGTATTCGCCTACACTTGAAAAGGAGAATTTTGAACTGAGCGATGCTGACCTAGAGATCACATTCCGCGCAGGAACAATGATCGGTATCGGTCCGGCCTCACTTCGGCAGATAATCGAACACCTAGAAGCGACCTATTGCCAAAGTATCGGGGTTGAATACATGTACATCCGCAGGCCCGATGTGGTGGAATGGATGCAGAAGATGCTGGAAACGGACCGGAATCAGCCTAATTTCTCGGTGAAGGAGAAGACACAGGTGTTGAAGAAGTTGAGTCAGGCGGTGTTGTTTGAGGAATTCCTGGGTAAGAAATTCACAGGACAGAAACGATTTTCGCTTGAAGGAGCCGAATCACTCATTCCGGCTTTGGATATGGTGGTGCAAGAAGGCAGCGAACTTGGAATCCAAGAGTTTGTGATCGGGATGGCGCACCGAGGCCGATTGAACGTGTTGGCCAATATTCTGAATAAGACCTATAAGCAGATCTTCCACGAATTTGAAGGAAAGGATTATGAAGACGCAGATATTGAAGGCGATGTGAAATATCACATGGGCTATACGTCATTCATGACCTGCGATAACGGCAAGGAAGTGAAGATGAACCTTTGTCCGAACCCATCGCATCTGGAGGCGGTCGATCCGGTTGTGCAAGGAATTTCGAGGGCCAAGATCGATCGGAAATACAAGGGCGATGACAGCAGATTGTGTCCGATCCTCATTCATGGCGATGCGGCCATTGCCGGGCAGGGCGTTGTATATGAAATTGTGCAGATGGCCAAGTTAGATGGCTATAAGACCGGAGGAACCATCCACATTGTGATTAACAATCAGGTCGGTTTCACCACCAATTATGTAGATGGGCGAAGCAGTATTTACTGCACCGATGTGGCCAAAGTAACCCTGTCTCCTGTCTTCCACGTGAACGGAGACGATGCCGAAGCCGTGGCACACACCATGCGCATGGCCATGAAGTTCCGTCAGACCTACAAGGCCGATGTGTTTGTCGACCTTCTTTGTTACAGAAAGTACGGTCACAACGAGGGCGATGAACCGCGTTTCACACAGCCGAAGCTGTATGACATCATTGCCAAACACCCCAATCCGCTGGAGATCTATTCCAAAAAGTTGACATCTTCAGGTCTG
>CAMCFW010000009.1 GCA_945874195.1 Chryseobacterium gleum | reverse complement strand
AATAATCTAAGAAGGGATGAGACCCGAAGCGCATTGAGGTTTTGTGTATTTCTCGGTTTGCATGGAACGTGAAAAATGTAAGGTGGTGCACGATTTAAGTATCCAGATTAGGGTGGTGCATTGTGATGAACGTTTAATATTGATGTGCCCGCTTTGAATGGAAGTTTCGGTAAGAGTTGGGGTTTTGAAACCTAAATTTCTGCGAAAGAATGTAGCCTGTAAATTTTGAGGGCAGCGCATCCTACTCCCTGTTATAATGCATAAAGAAGTTTGCCCAAATGACCCGGGAGCTGCGAAAAATGGGCGGAAAAAGGATAATGATGAGGGTGGAATTGATGCCGAGATACCAGAGAATTTGGAATTTCCACAACACGATCATGGCCACGAACACCGCTACACTTAGAGCAATAGTGAGCGCATAGCTAACATACATGGCCCCGTAATAGAACCCAGGTTCAGGAAAGAACTTTTGATCACAAATCGGACATTTCTCTGGCATTTTGTCAATGTTTGAAATGCTATAGGGATTCTTAGTAAGGAACATGTCGCCTTTTAAACAAGCGGGGCATTTGGAGTGAAGAATGCTGTAGAGTTTCGGGTTTGTGAACATGACTTTTTCTTACAGGGTCAAATGACGCACATTTTTAACGGGCGGTGAGTGAGGCCAGTCACATTTCCGAATTCAAATACGCATTTTTGCGGAATGATATCACTTAACCAAGTCTCCGTTCAATTCAACGGTAAATTCCTATTCAACAATATCTCTTTTCTGGCCAATCCGCGCGACAGGATCGGATTGGTAGGAAAGAACGGGGCCGGTAAATCCACGCTACTTAAAGTAATTGCCGGACAGTTGGAACCGGAGTCTGGAGCGGTGTCAAAGCCCAGCGGATCTACCATCGGATACCTGTCGCAGGATATTAAGCCGAAGGCTGGAAAGACCATCTTCAATGAGACCTACAGTGCGCTTGCCGAACTTAAGGATCTTGAACTGAAGGTGAAGCACTACACAAAACAGTTGGAAGAGCGTACCGACTATGAGTCTGATTCTTACATGGATCTTATTCAGGACATGCATGTTGCTAACGAGCGCTTCAGTCTGCTAGGTGGCGATACGGCCGATGCCGAGGTGGAAAAGGTTCTCATGGGCCTTGGTTTCCTTCGCAGCGACCTGACAAGGAAAATGGAAGAGTTCAGTGGCGGTTGGCAAATGCGTGTTGAACTGGCAAAGATCCTTGTTCAGCGCCCTGATGTTTTGCTGCTTGACGAACCTACCAACCACCTTGACATTCTATCCATACAGTGGCTGGAGGAATTTCTGAAAGAGCACAACGGTGCGGTCATACTCGTATCGCACGATAGGGCATTTCTAGACAACATAACCAATCGAACCATCGACATCACGCTGGGCAGGATCAACGATTACAAGGTTCCTTATTCCAAATATGTGGAGCAACGGGCAGAAAGGATCGCTTTGCAAATGGCCTCCTATGAGAATCAGCAGAAGTTCATTGCCGATACAGAGCGGTTCATTGATAGGTTCCGATCAAAAGCATCGAAGGCCACGCAGGTTCAAAGTAGGATAAAGGCTTTGGAGAAGGTGGATCGGATACAGGTTGAACAACAGGATAATTCGGTCATGCGGCTTCGTTTTCCGGCAGCCCCAAGGGCCGGTAAAGTGGTTGTTCTGGCCGAAGGAGTTTCGAAGAGCTATGGCAATATTGAGGTACTTCGGAATGTGGATCTGATGCTCGATCGTGGCGAGAAGGTGGCGCTCCTGGGAAAGAACGGAGAAGGAAAGACGACCTTTTCGAAAATTGTGGTTGGCGAGTTGGACTACACCGGAAAGATGGAATTGGGCCACAACGTTTCGATGGGATACTATGCACAGGACCAGGCCGAATCGCTTGATTCTTCAAAGACCGTGTTTCAAACATTGGATGACGTGGCCCGAGGCGAAGTAAGGACCAAGCTCAGAGATATTCTCGGTTCGTTCCTCTTCGGTGGCGAGGACATTGATAAAAAAGTCAGTGTACTGTCGGGTGGAGAACGAGGCCGATTGGCTTTAGCAAAGCTATTGCTTGAACCCGTGAACCTACTGGTGCTTGATGAACCTACCAATCACTTGGATATGCATTCGAAAGACGTTCTGAAACAGGCCCTTCAGAAGTATGATGGTGCGATGATCATCGTATCGCACGATAGGGATTTTCTGAGTGGCCTTACTTCTAAGGTATATGAGTTCAAGGACAAGGGCGTGAAACAGCATATTGGTGACGTATATGAGTTCCTTCAGAAAGTGAACGCTAAAAGCATAGCCGAATTCAGTTCGAAACCAAAGCAGGAAGTGGTTATTCAGGAAGAAAAGAAAGGCGAAACAAAAGAAGAACAGCGCTTAAGAAAGGAACGGGAAAAGGAATATCGTAATGCAAAGAACCGCGCTGACCGATTGGAAAAGGAGATTGCTGATATTGAAAAACAAGTGGCCGATCTTGACGAGCTGATGTTGGATCAGGTTGCATACAAGGAGGCGCTCGTTGAAAGGGATGTGTTCAAAGAATATCAGGCGAAGCAGGAACAGTTGGACAGAAAGATGATGGAATGGGAAGAAGCAACCAATTTGGCCGAAACCTTAAGTAATTCATGATCGGTCGTTAATAAATGAGCATTGTATGTCGGATCAACATCAGGCTACGATTTAATTTTGAAGCATAATCAAATCGCATCCATACTATGAAAAGATCATTTCAAACTCAAGTGCTGCTGGCAATCCTGACCGCAGGAATCATGTTTTCGTCATGCGGCAACGTGGACATCATCAAACGAAAGTACCGGCCTGGTTTCCACGTAGATATTTCGAAGAAGCGCGATAAGACTGAAGTTGCCGAAGCATCGACTAAAGCGGAAAAGCGGATAGTTGCAGAAGAAAGCGTGGTTGAAACCGTAAAAGTTGAAGAAATCCTAGTGAAGGAAGAATCGGTTTTCACCGCCCAAACAAGCGTGGCCGAACCATTGACGTTGGAGCAGGAAAAGCGCGTGAAGATGAAGGAAGTGCTCCGTTCGCCCGAATTCGAGCAACTCACCTTTGATCAGAAAATGAAGACGATACGCAATGAGGTCTTCAAACCAAGCGTAGCTCCTGTGGGTGGTTCAGATTGGATGAAATGGGTTTCATTCGGTACGGGAATAGGGTCGCTTGCTTTTGGGGCTTTGGCCTTGATCTTTGCCATCCTTACCGTAGTTTTCTTTTCCTCATTTGTTTGGGGGGCAGCCGTGTTAGCTCTCCTACTTGGTGCAGCAGCCATTACTTTTTCAATCATTTATAAGAAGAATAATGGTACAGGGCCGCAGGCGCGATTGGGGTTCATATTCGGAATTATCGGAGCTGGCCTTGCCGTACTTGCAATTATTCTTGGAGCCATTTTCTTTGCCATCTTCGTGCTTTAGTGCTCTTCGCGGAAGACATTAGAAAGGGCGGGCCAATTTTGACCCGCCCTTTCTATTTAATGGTTATAGAGCTTCGATTCTCTCAGATCGTCAATTGTATCAAGGTCTGACAACGGCTTAAGAAAATCATAGCTCAGGTTGTTTGCTTTCAGGTCGCGGCTAGTGTCATAAAGCACTGAACTGGTGCTCCAATCTTTGTTTTCAAATATGAAGGGTAACGGACTTTTCATTCCTAGCAGGTAATAACCCCCGTCCGTGGCAGGACCGATACACACATCCTTTTTGTCAAGAAGCTGAAATGCGGTTTCAATTATTTCCGAAGAAAGTTCCGGACAATCGCTTCCAATGATAACCGCTTTTGTTGCGCCCAGAGCAAAAATCTGTTTGAATGCATTGCTCATCCTATCGCCCAACGTATCTCCTTCTTGAACAAACTTGTTGAATTTGTCCTCATCCCAACCATCCTGCTCAATCTCATCCGAATAAAAGACATTCCGGGAGCAATCTGTTTGAACGGCCGCCTTACGCGTAAGCTCGACCAGTTGAAGATATACTTCCAAGGCTTTTTCATCTCCAACATCGGCCGCCAGGCGCGTCTTCACCCTTCCAAGAACCGGGTTCTTTACAAATATGATGAGGTGCTCCGTATTCATACTTTGTCGATAGTGGCCAAAAGACCGAAAAATTCTCCTTTCATCTTCAAATTTACCCGCATTGTGCCTAATTTCACCTCTCATCGCGGATTCGCGAAATTCACCCATCAATTCGGTTGTTCAGATGTATGAAGTAGGCATGG
Source organism: Chryseobacterium gleum (assembly GCA_945874195.1). Taxonomy (GTDB): domain Bacteria; phylum Bacteroidota; class Bacteroidia; order UBA10329; family UBA10329; genus UBA10329. The sequence goes on along the minus strand of CAMCFW010000009.1, from coordinate 12,540 downwards.
CCAAAGCTGATATTACAGCCTTTAAGCTTGGCGTTGGAATGATGGGCTATGGAATGTATTTCAACATAGTCAAAGGAGTAGAAACGGATCTTTTTGCCCGGGCTTTGGTGATCAGGGACTCTGCCACAGGAAAAAAGGTGGCATTGGTGAATGCCGAGATCGCGCTCATTACCGTTGCCATCCGAAGAGGGGTGATGAAGAAGTTGAAACGGAAACATGGAGAACTCGGGTTTTCCGAAGATTCGGTGATGTTGACGGCCCAACACACTCATAGCGCGCCAGGCGGATATTCGCATTACGGGCTTTACAACATGAGCATTCCGGGTTTTGTGCCCGAGGTCTATCAGAAAATTGTGGATGGTATTGTTGAGGCGATCGTTGCTGCCAACGAAAATCTGAAGCCTGCCACCATTCGCATGGCAAGTGGCGAGATCGATGGTTCGAAGGAAGTGGCCTTCAATCGCTCGCTAAAAGCCTATAACCTGAACCCGGAAACTAAGAAACCCCTTAAGGATGAAGAGGCGAATCAGGCTGTTGACCGGAACATGCTGATGATGCGATTTGATGATCTGGCCGGTAAACCCATCGGCACTTGGAACTGGTTCGGGGTGCACACAACTAGCATCAGCAACGACAATCATCGCATCTGTTCAGATAACAAAGGTTATGCGGCCACCTATCTGGAGGACAAGGTCAATAAGAAGAAAAAAGGAAAATTCGTGTCGGTCTTCGCGCAGCGAAAGGCCGGAGACGTGACCCCGAACTGGATCCTGGACCGAAGAAAGAAATGGACCAGAGGCAAGTTTGAAGATGATTTTGAAAGCGCCAAATACAATGGCCGAATTCAGTCCGATCATGCGTTCGACCTGTTCAATAAGGCGTTGAACAATCCTGATATTCCGCTTCAGCTAGATTTTGCCTTGACGTTCGTAGATTTCAGCAAGGTGATCGTGGACCGTGAATTTGCCAATGGCGACAATGAGGCCCGGACCGGACCTGCCTGTCACGGTGTCAAGTTCTTCTCTGGCACCAAGGAAGGCCCCGGAATGCCTCCTGCCGTTGCCGCTTTGGCCACGTTGCTCACCCGCGGCCAGCGGGCCTACGAACTTTCGGCAGCTAAATTCATGAAGAAGGAGATTCGCGAGAGCATCTACCTCAAGTATAAGACACAGGGAGTTAAAGACATTCTGGTAGAAGCTGGGGCTAGAAAGATTCTCGGAACACACGACATCAAGAATCTGATACTACCAGGTTGGGCAGATGGCGCCATCGGAGCATTCAAGAAGTTCCATGCCAACGGAAGTCTAGGCGATCAGCCTTGGATTCCGCAGATATTACCATTACAATTGGTCATAATCGGAAATGTGGCATTGGCTGGCATTCCGGCCGAAATAACCACCATTGCAGGAAAGCGGGTGGAGGATATGCTTCTTGAAATACTTTCAGACCGAGGAGTGACCGAGGTGGTCTGTTCAACCTACACCAACGCCTACTGTGGCTATATAACCACCTATCAAGAGTATCAGGCGCAGTGTTACGAAGGCGGCCATACCGTTTTTGGAGAACATTTTCTAGGAGCGCTTCAAACCAAGTTCAGGGCCTTGGCGCTGGAACTGCTCAAACCGCAATCGGAAAGAAACGTGGTTGATGATGGTCAGCCAGCAACCTTCACTGACGAGCAGATCGCGCTTCGGTCGTTCGACATTGCCACTCAAAAACGGCTCATTCAATTATAACCATTGCCAAAGGCAGGCTGCATTCGGAAAGAGCTAGGATTTCCTGAAATTCCATTTCGAAGGCGGATTTAGTACTTTCAGCCCCATGTCAATAGAGCGAATCGATAGTGAATTGCAAGAGGCTGCTGCAGTGCTTGATGCCTTCATGAACGATGCATCCAATCTGCAATCCATCCGAAAAGCCGCTTCCATCATGGTCAGATCCATTCAGACCGGGGGCAAGATTATTTCTTGCGGAAATGGGGGTTCGATGAGCGATGCGATGCATTTTGCTGAAGAATTGAGTGGTCGTTTCAGAGAAGACCGACCCCCCATTCCGGCCATCGCCATTTCAGACCCCGGATATATGAGCTGCACTGCCAACGATTATGGTTACGAGCACGTGTTCTCACGTTTCGTGCAGGGGTTCGGAAATACCGGTGATGTGCTTTTGGCCATCAGCACTTCGGGCAATTCGGCCAATGTGCTGAATGCCACAAAGGTGGCGGCCGAAAAAGGAATGGCGGTTATTGCCCTTACGGGAAAAGATGGCGGAGAGCTTGCCAAACTGTGTGATGTAGAGATGCGGGCACCGCATTCTCGCTATTCAGACAGGATCCAAGAGATACACATCAAGGTCATCCATATTCTGGTGATGTTGATTGAACAGGAAGTTTAGTTCCATATGCTTGTTAAGACCTACGGAAGCGCTGTTTATGGGGTAGATGCCCACATCATCACGGTGGAGACCAACATTGCTGGTCAGGGCGTCAATTTCTTCATGGTCGGTCTGCCCGACAATGCCGTGAAGGAAAGCCAGATGCGCATTCATGCCGCGCTGAAGAACATTGGTTACAATGTTCCCGGAAAGACCATCACCATCAACATGGCCCCTGCCGATCTGCGCAAGGAGGGTTCGGCCTACGACCTTACCATTGCCGTAGGCATTCTTGCCGCATCCGAACAGATGAAGTCGCGCAATGTGTCGGATTATATCATCATGGGAGAGCTTTCGCTCGATGGCGGACTGCAGCCCATGAGAGGTGTGCTTCCTATTGCCATTAAAGCTCGCGAAGCCGGTTTCAAGGGCTTCATCCTTCCAAAAAAGAACGCTCGCGAAGCAGCCATTGTTGATGACCTGGATGTGTATGGCGTAGAGAACATTCAAGAGGTGATTCACTTTTTCGATGGAAAGTTGGAATTGGAAAAGACCATAGTGAACACGCGAGAGGAATTCTATCGCCAATTGAACAGTTCCGACCTCGATTTTTCAGATGTGAAAGGGCAGGAGAACATAAAGCGCGCCATGGAAATTGCGGCAGCCGGTGGGCACAATCTTCTGCTCATTGGGCCGCCAGGGGCAGGAAAGACCATGCTTGCCAAGCGCCTTCCAACCATTCTTCCGCCACTTTCACTTAAAGAGGCTCTGGAAACCACCAAGATTCATTCGGTGGCTGGAAATCTGGGTTCCGAAACCTCGCTCATGACCATGCGTCCGTTCCGAGCGCCACACCACACTATATCCAACGTGGCGTTGGTTGGCGGAGGGCAGGTGCCACAGCCCGGTGAGATTTCATTAGCACACAACGGTGTCTTGTTCTTGGACGAACTCCCAGAATTTCAGCGAACTGTGCTTGAAGTGATGCGTCAACCGCTGGAAGATCGCGTGGTTACCATTTCAAGGGCAAGGATGTCGGTCGAATATCCCTCAAGCTTCATGCTTGTAACAAGTATGAACCCTTGTCCCTGCGGATTCTATAATCATCCGGACAAGGATTGCGTGTGCGCCCCCGGAGTTGTGCAGAAATATCTGAATCGCATTTCTGGCCCCCTACTGGATCGGATCGATATTCACATTGAAGTTACACCTGTGCCGATCAACGAACTGGCCGATTTCAGACCTGCGGAGAAAAGTGAGGACGTAAGAAACCGCGTTATCAAGGCCCGCGAAAAGCAAGTAGTCCGCTTTAAAGACAAATCGGGAGTTCATTGCAACGCCATGATGGGCACCAAATTGCTGAAAGAAGTTTGCCGGATAGATGAGGCAGGTAAGGAAATGTTGAAGAAGGCCACAGACCGACTTGGCCTGTCAGCAAGAGCCTTCGATCGAATCCTGAAAGTATCACGGACCATTGCCGACCTGGAAGATTCCGCAGAAATTCTGCCTCAGCATCTGGCAGAAGCAATTCAATATCGAAGTTTGGACCGACAAAATTGGGCCGGATGATCATCATCAGAATTATTCAAGGACCAGGCAATCAGATGTTCCAATATGCGTATGGTCTTGCCGTGTCTAAAAGACTTGGAGTAGAATTTAAACTCGACCTGGATTGGTTTGAAACCAATTCTTCTCATCGCTCATACATTCTTGACCGATTTAAAATTGAAACTCCAATTGCTAGTAAGGAAGAGATCGAATATGTCAAGACATGCAATGGCAGGAATTTCCTTGAATATGGCTACAATAAATTAAGGAATGACCTTGCACCGAGGCACAAGAAAGCGGTAGTAAAGGAGGATCTGTCTGTTTTTGACGAAAACTTGAAGCAGCCGTACACCGATAGCTACATTGAAGGCTATTTCAGCACGGAGAAGTTTTTCGATGATTCAATTGCAACGATCAGGCACGCCTTTCAATTCCGAAACGAGATGTCTAAACAGGTAAGCGAAATAGCCTCATCCATCGATTCAAATACAGTCGCGTTGAGCATTAGGCGTGGAGATTTTCTCGGAAACCCGTTGCACAACGTCTGTTCTCTAGAATATTTTCAACGTGCTATTGAACATATGGGCACGAAGTTGGAAAATCCGAAATATTTGGTCTTTTCTGATGAAGAGGAATGGGTGCGGAGCAATATGAAGTTTGAAGTTCCTTTCAATGTGATTCCTTCGATGGTTGATCCGATGGATCATATGCGATTGATGTCACTATGTCGGAACCACATCGTTCCGAACAGCACCTATTCTTGGTGGGGAGCTTGGCTGTCTAATCCAAAAATGGTCATAGCACCTGATCTTTGGCTCACTGCAGACCGAGGAATTCATCAGAAACTGTTCGGACATTGGGTTGAAACTGTGCATACGGTTCCGGAGAGCTGGATCCGCATTCCAGCCAGACTGGATAGGGAAACAATGATGTGATCAGGCCACCCACTTTTTAATCATCCGCTCTATGTCGTGCGAAACCACCGGCTTGAGCAGGAGGTCATCCATTTCCGATGTTAAATTACCGTCCTCATCCCTCTGAAGGATGTTGCCACTGAGACCTATGACCGGGGGCACATTTTCAAAGCGTTTCCTGATCTCGCTTGTTGCCTCTAGCCCATCCATTTCCGGCATTTGTATATCCATGAAAACGATGTCATATTCGTTTTCATCAAAGTTGTCCACGGCCTGTTTTCCGTTCGAAAGCACGCGCACACGACAGCCCATCTTCTGAAGCATGATCTTAAATGCCTGCTGATTGATCAGGTTGTCCTCCACTAGCAGCACGCGGATTCCCTTTATGCTCTCCTTTTCCCGTTTTATCTTCGGTTCAATTACGACAGTTCTTTCAGGTCGATCGCTTATATCCAAAGGAATACTGAACCAGAAAGTGCTTCCGGCATTAAGCTTACTTCTTACCCCGATCTGTCCCTTCAATAGCGCGACTAATTTCTTACTGATGGAAAGTCCTAGTCCGGTTCCCTCCAGATTCTGAGCGGTAGTGTGTTGCAATTGCGAAAAGTCCTGAAATAGTTTCTGAAGATCATTTTCTGGAATACCACTTCCAGTGTCCATCACTTCAAATAGCAGTTCGCCATCAGCCCGCTGCTCCACCGAAACTGATACCCTTCCAGATTGTGTGAATTTTATGGCGTTCCGTACAAGATTTGAAAGTACCTGGGTAAGTCTTCGTCTGTCGGTGGTCAGCAATACGTCAACATCAGTGGTCTTAAAGCTGAGTTCAAGTCCTTTGAGGCGCGCCTCAGGAGCATACCGCTCAGCAACCATGGTTATCAATTCAGAGACCTTGAAGCCATCTAAGTTCAACGCCACCTTTCCCGATTCGAGTTCAGAAAGGCTTAGAACATCATTTACAATGGATCGCAGGTCCGTGCTTGCCCCAAGAATGTTTTGAAGTTTTGAACGCTGATCGTCAGTCAGTTTGGTGTCGAGCAGGATCTCGCTCAGACCCATGATCCCATTCAAAGGCGTGCGGATCTCATGGCTCATGCTGGCCAAGAAATCGGATCTGAACTTGAGCGAGTTTTCGGCCACCTTCTTCTCTTCAAGCAGCTGCTGGTTGTGCTTCTGTTCAGAAATATCGATCATGGTGCCCAGATAACCCCGGTATTCGCCCAGGTGGTTGAACAGCGGTTGTGCCTGTTCAAGCACATATATGCTCTTTCCATTCTGCGTAACAAATCGATACTCCATGGAGAAAGCAACCTTCTGTTGTTCAATGGTTCTCCATCTCTCCCTCACTTCATCAATATCGTCCTTATGAATGCGTTGTGTCCAACTGCCATCCAAGATGGAAATCATATCGGATCCGATGATGAGTTGAAGACTTTCGTTGATGTAAATGGTATTCCCATTGGCATCAACCTGATAGATGCCCACCGGAAGCAAAGAGGCAAGTTTCCTGAATTTCGATTCATTCTCCTTCAGAGCTTTTTCAATCTTCTTCCTATCAGTAATGTCCATCGACCAAAGTGTGATGCGGTCGATCTTGCCCTGCGAGTTTACCACCGGGTTCAAATGACGGTCAAACCAATACTCTTTACCGTTTATCAAGAAATGCTTCTCCACCTGAACCTTTCGCCCCGAAAAGGCACGTTCCGTCTCCACTTTGAACTGCATTAAATTCTCAGTCGCGGTTATTTCTGACACGTTCATTCCCACGGTCAATTCTGTACAGTATTGCTCGCGGACCAGATCAGAAGCGGCCTGATTGAACGCCAGGATATTCAGTTTTCTATCGAGCAGATAAAAGGTTTGAGAGCTACTGTTGAACACCGCCCGAAGATTTTCTTCCGAACTTTTTACATCCTGTTCAGCCTTTTTCTTATCCGTGATGTCGAACGCCCACACCGACACCATCCGTTCGTTGCCAGGATGTCCTTTGACCGATGTGAAACGGATCTCAAGCGTTCTTAGGTCGGGCACCGACCGGTCGAATTCTATGGAGGCATTGCCACCGGACCGCGCCACTTTTAAACCTCCCCTGAATTCTTCGCGCCAATATGGATGTATCCACTCGTCAATCTTCAATCCGTACGGGTTAATGTGGCGGTCTTCGGCAGAAAGAAGCTGAGGGGCCAACTTGTTGCAGCTTATGATCCTATCTTGCTCATCTATCATCATAAAACCTTGAGATGCGTTGAGGTTGATGGCCTCGATCATGTTTGCATTCTCGTCCACCTCGCGCTCAATATTCTTACGCGTGGTAATGTTGATGTAAGAGTAAATGACACCATTCACCACTTCTGCTTTGCCCAACAGAGGGCTGAATCGACCTTCTATCCAAATTTCGTGCTCTTGACCACCGGGTTTAGCGATCTTCTGCTCGGTGCTGATGACCCGTTTTTTCAAGGCGGCTTCAAAATTTCTGATGAAGCGCTTGTTCTGACCTGGATCAACATAATCCCAATAAGAATTTCCGGTCTTGATCTCTTCATGAAAGAAACCGTGCATTTCTCTTGCCGCTTTGGAATTGAACCAGAGTATGCGGTATTGTGGGTCGAGGATGATGATGCTGCGTTCTGAATGTTCCAGTATCGAACGCATTTCTGCAGTCGGAGCTATCGTTTCAAACTTCAGATTTTTGGAACCTTGTTCAGGCATGGTTACAGAACTCAACTAGTATTGGTAGTTGTACGCGGAAACTGCCCGAAAGTTCAGTTTTTCGACCAATGATCGAATTGGGCTTACGAGGCTTTTCTGCGCTCCTTTTCGTTGATGATGAGCGATAGTTCGCGACCTACTAGACCAGTTATGGAAGTGTTTTCCTCTGCGCGCCTGATCAGGTAAGGAAGTACTTCTAAAATGGGTCTGTAAGGAACATATTTGACCACGTTGTAATGCTGCGAAGCGAGGTTGAAACTGATATTGTCGCTCATACCGAAAAGTTGAGAGAAATGAATGCTCCCGTCATTATTCGCCAGTCCTCGTTCTGCCATCAGGTTCGCCAGAAGTTCCGAACTTTTTTCGTTGTGTGTTCCCGCCACCAGTCGAACGTTCGGATAATTGTCAACGCAGAACCTCAGCGCCATATCGTATGCATTATCGGTGTCAGCCTTCGTGTCATGGATCGGTGATGGATATCCTTGATCCTTGGCCCGTTCGCGTTCCTTTTCCATATAAGCGCCCCTTACCAATTTTACACCAAGCAGATACCCTTTGTCTTTTGCCCGGTCCAGGCTTTTCCGAAGGTATTCTAAACGGTCTTTTCGGTAAAGTTGAATGGTGTTGAAGACCATCACTTTTTCCCTGTTGTGCTTTTCCATCAGTTCCTCTGCCAATTCGTCAATGGCATTCTGAAACCAGGTCTCTTCCGCATCGATCAGCACTGGAACTTGATTTTGGACTGCCGTTTCGCCTATACGGCTGATGCGATCCATGGCCAGTGCCCATTGATCCTGTTCCATCTGGTTCAGGCCCTGGCCAGCATTCTTTTTTGCCAAAAGACTATTAGGAATAACTGCCGTAGGCTTAAAAACGGAGAATGGCACACGAGTGTCGTGTTTGCCTTTTGTGTTGGCGGCAAGAATCTCCCGTGTTGCGTTTTCGAATTCTTCCAAGGTTTCTTTTCCTTCCGCAGAATAATCGAGCAGCGAATTGACGCCCGAGGCGCTGAGACGGGCAATGGTCGATTCGCATTCGGCAATATTCTCGCCTCCGCAGAAATGTTTGAAAACCGTGGAACGGATCAGGCCTTTTATAGGCAATCGAAGGGTTAGAGCCAGACCAAGTCCCGCTTTGCCGAATCGGACCAGTCTTGGGTTTCCCACCAATCTGAATAGTAGGTAGGCCCTGAAAAGGTCTTTGTCTGTTCGGTCTGCAAATGCGGTTCTGGTGTTGTCAAATGCAAGCATTCGTCTGGTTCTGGGCGGCAAATATAGGTTTCAAACATGCCCGAATTGAATGAAGCGAATTCTGATTTTTCTCAGAAATTGAAGCGAAGTTGAACCTTGATCTCGGTCCTGTGTTTTCCAGCGGTTTCCTCAAGGCCAGAACCCACGTGGTCTTGGTTTGAGTAGAACAGATTGGCCACCCTTACCCAAAGGTCGATGTTCTTGTGAATATCGTAGCGTATGGTCAGATAGGCCTTCATGCCCCGATAATAGTAGGCAGGGAAAGAATAGGCGTAGAGCACATCGCTTTCATAGACATAGATCCTTGCGTTATAGGTTTCGGTGTCAAAATAGGCCAGCCGGGCGCTGAACGAAAAGGGAAAACTCAAAGGATTGTATGTGAAATCCTGATAAAGCATGAAACCTTGTTCCACATCCTGGTCTCCGCGCTTGTAGCGAACGTATTCTACTCGGCTTTTCAGGGTGAATGCCTTATTGAGGTTCCAAGACAGATTGAGCCGGTAGAAATTTCTCCGTTCGTTCTCCAGTCCTCTTATCGGTTCTTCGCTATAATCGGCCGATTCGTTGAGTTGTTTGGTCTTTTGGCGATACCGGAAATAAACCTCGAAGGTCTTGGTGGGTCGGTAACTCAATTGGCCTATCACTTCATATCCATAAGACGGACCGTTCACCTGATAACGGAGCCAAGGGAACTTGAAAATATCGAAATATCCGGTCAGATACCAGTTCTTAAGCGGACTGACGTTGAACCCAAGGTAGTATCCGGTCTCGTTGTTCGATCGCGAACTTTCGGCAACCGGATTTGCATACAAGGCCTGATACTTGGGTTGAAAGTAGCGCACCATAGCGGTTACGGTCACGCGTGGGTCGATGGTCATCAGCACACCATTCGTGGTGGCGAAACCCAAATTCTGGCTGAGTGCAAATTCTCCATAAAAGTGAAGATTCCGCCATATATAACCATAGTCAAGACCATAGTTGCTGTTCTGTTTGCCCGAGAATTCGTAGAAATTCGATAGGTCGTCACCGCGTTTCAATTGCGCTGAATATTGATAACCCACTGCCGTGATGCCAATGGAAAGTCGCCTGCCTTTATAGCTGACATTTCCACCATAGATGGCTTCTGATATGGATTGTCGGTCTTCCAATTCTCCGGGTGTTCGATGAAAACCGCTGCTGAAAACGGAACTTACAGTTTCTTCTTCTTCGTTCAGGGTGTCTGTTTCGGTGGATATGTTCGCGTCCATCAATTTGTATGATCCAAAGGCTGTCACTTCGAAATTTCCGAATTGAAGCGTGGTGCCTGCCCCTCTCAGAAATCGGTTTTCATCGACCGAGGTGTAGGGCCTAAGACCCATTGCACTTCGTTTTACACTCACTCCGTCCGAAGATTTGCCGAAGGCCAAACCGCTCCAAAACACAAGTCCCTGGCCGAACTGAGCCTGGAAATCACCGATTCATGCTGCCTTGACCACGCCCAGATTCCGAACAAAAATGTGACCGCTGTAAAAATCGAACCCCTGTTTCATGCTGCCTTTGAAGAATTCTTCACCCGCATCCTTCTCCATGGTCAATCCCCAGCTCACCTTGTTCGAAAACTGGAACCTGTAACGGGCATAGTATTTCTGCTGAGATCCAAGGTATCGGCTGTTGGGGCTCAGAGCCAAAAGGCTGTCTTCGATGGGCGCATAACCGGCCTGAGGTTCTAGCACCTGCTGATAGCGTAAAACAAGTTCATGCTTTCCGTCTTTGAACATTTCCTTGAAGGAAAAGGACAAGGCATCCACATCATCAGACACTTTTACGAAAGGCTCCAATTGACGGATCACATCAAGCGTGAATCCATTGACCGACTGAAGTTCGTAGACGTTGAGCAACTTTCCGTTGGCCTTTATATGGCCCATAAGGTTGGCAACTGCCATGTCATTCAACATGGGCAATTGAGCGAGTTGGTCAGCGCGTGCGGTGTTTATGTTTATGGGGTTTTCGGCAAAATTGAGCAGTTCGTCCAAAAGTGTATTGAAATCCAGATTCTCATCGCCTTCCTCCAATATTTCGGCAATGGTCTCAATCTTTCTCTGGATGAGGTTGTCTTGACCCGGATCGTCCTGTGCAAACACAGATCCACTTCCTATCAGGAGGAGGATGCCAAAGCCATATTTTAGAAGCGATCTCACTTCTTGCCGAACACACTGAACCGGTAGGCCAACGATGCCTTCGGAGAAAATCCGAGGATGGGATGAACAGAACCGGCAATGTCGAAGTGAAGGTTTTTCAGCTTAAGACCAAGACCGAAATCGGCATGGAACGGTTGGGTGCCAACACCTACCCTGATGGCAAATATCTTGGCCGGGTAGTATTCAATTCCAGCCTTGAACACCGCAGGTAGTTCCAGGTCTTTTTCGGCCTCAACGGCCACCTTTACCTTGGCCGAAAAATCGTATTGCGCGCCCATTCTGAAATTCATCGGAACGCGTTCGTCAAAGGCATCCGCCAATTTGGTCCTGGTCAGATTGAAAGCGTGAAATCCGAGCCGAAGTTTTGGTGTGACCTGAGAAAGAAGTCCGATCTCGGCAATGAAACTGTGACGGTTGCCATAGTTTTCGGCAATGGAAGTGTTCAAATAACTGAGCTGCAGACCGACCGAAAGGAATTTGAAGAGTTTCTTGCCATAGGCCAGGCCATAGCGGCTCTGATTGAAGCGCGTATTGCCAAACCGGGCATAACTGAGACCGAACACACCTACCCGTGGGGTTGGTAGAACGGCCGTAGCGCCCTGCAGATTGAGGTCGGACAAAAGGAACCGGTTCTCGTAATATGCGGCCACACCTGCCTGTTCAAGGTCCACCAAAGCCGCCTGATTGTGGTGAACAGCCCAAATATCATTGAGACAGACGCTTGCGTTGGCCATTCCGGCCGAACGCGCCCCGATGGGGAAATCGCTGGTCTGCGCAATCGTCCACACGGAAATGAACAGGAATGAAACCGAAAGTAGATGTTGCTTCATGCGGCCGTTTGTACCTGCCGAATTTACAACTATTGCCCAATCTGAGAAGTTAAAGTTGAGTTAAGGAGTGTACCCTTCCACGTCTCCTTTACTTTCCATCACACTCTTTTTCAGGCCTTCTTTGAATTGAGCAATCCGTGCGAGAACAGCTTTATCGGATGAACCGATGATCTGCGCGGCAAGGATACCCGCATTTTTGGCAGCATTCAGTGCGACTGTTGCGACAGGCACACCGTTCGGCATTTGAAGAATGGAAAGGATGCTGTCCCAACCATCGATGGAATTTGAACTTTTGATGGGAACACCGACAACGGGAAGTGGCGTTAGTGAAGCAACCATTCCGGGCAAATGTGCGGCACCACCGGCACCCGCAATGATCACTTTAAGGCCTCGGTCGGCAGCAGTTTTGGCGTATTCGAACATACGGTCGGGCGTGCGATGGGCCGAAACCACCGTCATTTCGAAATCTATTCCGAATTCTTTTAGCACGTCAGCTGCGTCCTTCATCACTTTAAGGTCAGAACTGCTGCCCATTATGATTCCAACCTGCGCCTTGCTCATGTTTTCACTTTCAATATTTGCTGCACCTGTTTCGCGGTGCTTTTCGCTTCTTCCAATGTCTCTGCAATAACGCTCACGTGGCCCATTTTTCGGAATGGTTTGGTGAGTCGCTTTCCGTAAAGATGCACATTCACACCTTTCAAGGCAAGCACGTCTTCAAGCCCTTCATATCTGGCCT
>CAMCFW010000008.1 GCA_945874195.1 Chryseobacterium gleum | reverse complement strand
CTGACGAGAAGATCCGAATTACCCCTGCCGTTAAATTCTCGCTCGAAGAGGCCCTAGAATACATTCAGGCCGATGAATACGTGGAGGTCACCCCGCAGTCCATCCGACTCAGAAAAACATTCCTGAAAGAACACGAGCGCACGAAGTTGGGGAAGGTTTGATTTCTATTTAAGGCGTTTCCCCAAGCTGCGCAAGGGGCCGGGCTGTACGCTGTATCTTTTTTGGTACGCCATGGCGTACCAAAAAAGGATGCCGCTTCCATCCCTAACGCACGCAACCCGTACCTTCGCTCCATGTTTGAAGACAAAGACAGAACAGAACTGAGCGATCTTGGCGAATTCGGCCTCATCGACCGTATTGCGCAAAGCGTTGAACTCACACAGAAAAGCACCATCAAGGGCATTGGCGATGACGCGGCCGTTATCGGCACCGGCAAGCAGAAGATGCTCGTTTCCACCGACCTGCTTCTCGAAGGCATTCACTTCGACCTGAGCTACGTGCCGCTCAAACATTTGGGCTACAAGGCCGTGGCGGTCAACCTTTCAGACATCTACGCCATGAACGGAAAGCCGACCCAGATCACCGTTTCGCTGGGCCTTTCGAGCCGCTTTCCCCTCGAAGCAATAGATGAACTCTACACGGGCATTCTCCTGGCTTGCGACAAATACAATGTCGATCTGGTGGGTGGCGACACCACCAGTTCCATTACTGGACTCACCATCAGCATTACCGCCATTGGCGAAGCAGCCGAAGACAAGATCGTTTACCGAAATGGCGCGAAGGAAACCGACCTCATCTGCGTTTCGGGTGACCTCGGTGCCGCCTACCTCGGACTGCAACTGTTGGAACGCGAAAAGCTGATATTCAAGGACAATCCGGCCATTCAACCCGACCTTACCGGACACGATTATGTGCTCGAACGCCAACTGAAACCCGAAGCGCGGGCCGACATCATCGACATTCTGGAATACGAAAAGGTGACACCCACCTCCATGATCGACATTTCGGACGGATTGAGCTCCGACCTTATGCACATCTGCACCCAGAGCGGGGTCGGTTGCCGTGTCTATATCGACAAACTACCCATTGACCACACCTCCGCGCTCGCTGCCGAAGAACTGAACATCGACCCGACAACCTCAGCACTCAATGGCGGTGAGGATTACGAACTGCTCTTCACCATCGACATCAAGGACCACGCGCGCATCAAGGACAATCCCGCCATCCGCATTATCGGCCACATCACCGACAAAGGCGATGGTTACAACCTCGTTTCTCACGATCAGATCATTCCACTGAAGGCGCAGGGCTGGAATCATTTGGATTGAGCGTTCGCCAATTCCACCTGATTCTATTGCTTACCTTTGCACCTTAGGAACCCACGATGAGTGACGCTATAAAGCACGAGTGCGGAATTGCAATGGTCCGCTTGCTGAAACCTCTCAGCTTTTACAAGGAAAAATACGGTACGAGTTTCTATGGACTGAACAAGATGTATCTCCTCATGGAGAAACAGCACAACCGCGGGCAGGACGGTGCTGGGCTGGCCAACATCAAATTCGACATGGAGCCCGGTTCGCGCTACATAAGCCGCCACCGTTCCAATTCATCAACCCCCATCAAAGACGTTTTCGGTTATATAAACAGACGCTTTGAAGAGGAGTTCAAGCTGAGCCCCGATCACATTCAGGATCCCGAATGGTTGAAGCAGAACCTGCCGTTCACAGGCGAATTATTTCTGGGCCATTTGCGCTACGGCACCTTCGGAGGCAACAGCATTGAGCATTGCCATCCCTTCCTGCGTCAGAACAACTGGATGACCCGCAACCTCGTGCTGGCCGGAAACTTCAACATGACCAACGTGGATGAGCTTTTCGACCAACTGGTGGCCATTGGGCAACACCCCAAAGAAAAGGCCGACACGGTTACCGTCCTGGAAAAGATCGGTCATTTTCTGGATGAGGAGAACGACCGCCTTTACTACGATTACAAGGAAAAAGGCATCTCGAAATTGGAGGCCACCCCGCTCATTGCCAAGAGCATGGACATTCAGCGCATCCTGTTCGAATCGGCAAAGAAATGGGACGGTGGATACGCCATTGCCGGTATGTTCGGCCATGGCGATGCATTCGTGATGCGCGACCCGGCCGGCATCCGCCCCGCACATTGGTACATGGACGATGAGGTGATCGTGGTGGCAAGCGAACGTCCCGCCATTCAAACAGCATTCAACATAAAGTGGGAGGACGTGAAGGAGATACAGCCCGGCTACGCCCTTATCATGAGAAAGGACGGCACCGTCAGCGAAAAGCAGTTCCGCGAACCTTTGGAACGAAAGTCATGCTCGTTCGAACGCATCTATTTCTCACGCGGAAGCGACAAGGACATCTATCAGGAGCGCAAGGAACTGGGCAGATTGGTGGTGGAACCGGTGCTGAAAGAGATCGATTACGACACCAAGAACACGGTCTTCTCCTTCATACCGAACACGGCCGAAACAGCATTCTACGGAATGGTGAAAGGCGTGGAGGACTACATAAACACGGTCAAGATCCGAAAGATTTTAGAGGGCAAACGCTCGCTCGATGCCGATCAAGTGAAAGAGATACTGAATATGCGGGCACGAGTGGAAAAACTCACCATCAAAGATGCAAAACTCCGCACCTTCATCACCAACGACATTCACCGCGATGACCTGGTTTCGCATGTGTACGACATCACCTACGGGGCTGTAAGAAGAGGCGAAGACAACGTGGTGCTGATTGACGATTCAATTGTGCGTGGCACCACCCTCAAGCAGAGCATCCTCCGCATTGTGGACCGCCTTGGCCCCAAAAAGATAGTCATTGTTTCGAGCGCACCACAGATCCGCTACCCCGATTGCTATGGCATCGACATGGCCAAGTTGGGCGATTTCATGGTTTTCCGCGCAGCGGTCGATCTTCTCAAAGAGACCATGCAGGAGAACGTTCTTGATGATGTGTACGAAAAGGCCAAAGCACAAATGGAATTGCCACTGGAACAAACGATAAATGTGGTCAAGGAGATCTATCGTCCGTTCACAGCCGAACAATTGTCCGACAGGTCGGCACTCAACATTTCGCCAGTTGGCATAAATGCCGAAGTGAAATTGATCTTCCAATCCATCGAAGGTCTACACTCGGCATGCCCCAACCATTTGGGAGACTGGTATTTTACTGGAAACTACCCCACCCCGGGCGGCAATCGCGTGGTGAACCGCGCATTCATCAATTACATGGAGGGTAAGAACGTGAGGGCCTATTGAGATTCGGTATATAAGTACGCTTATGTACTTTGAAGAGCATAAAAAAAGCCGTCCCCCCAGACGGCTTTTCAACCCACAACCCATAATTCGTCTGCGGCATAACTATGCTGCGTTCAAAGAAGCCCTAAAGTCTTTTTTATATGCTCTTCCAATTGGCACACTGAATCGCATGCCGCTGTCCTTTATCTCTATGGTGCTGCCTTTTACAGCCGACACTTTGTCCATGTTCACGATGAACGAACGGTGAGACCGAACGAAAACATCTTCTGGCAGTGAGCTTACCATCTCTTTCATGGTTGAAAGGGTGATGTATTTGCCAGTGGTGGTTTTGATGATGACATAATCACTCAATGCCTTGATGAAGAGAATTTCATCCAAATTGACCGGAACCAATTGATAATTGGCCTTGATAAGAATTCTCTCCTTGCTGTGTCCGTTCGTGTCAGTTCTCATATCGTTTAGCTTTAGGTGATCTGGTTTTGCCGATCCTGTATCGGTGTTTCTTCGTTTGTTGGCAGTATTACATCTCGGAGTGCACAGAAGTTTCCAATTTTAGACGAATTTGACCTATTGTCCGACCAATCGATGAACTGCAAGCCCCTTCGCTGCCTTCCAAATTTCAGCGATACTCATTTTATTACCTTTGCCAGCCCCATTTTGGGAGTAAATAAATAGTGTTCTTCTTCGTTTGGCAGGCACAACAGATCTATTGGGCAAACAATTCTTCATACCGCTGTTCCTACTGCTCACTTCAGTTTCCTTCGCGCAAAACGGAAAATTGGTGCTCAATGGCAATGTGACCAAAGAAGGCCAACCCCTTGCCGAGGCCGAGATCAAGATCTTCAAAATTGATGGCGGACTCAAGTTCTCCTATGCGAACAACGTTGGCAAATTCGTGGCCTTGCTCGAACTCAATACCGAATATGTTGTGAGTGTTTCAGAGAAGGGTTATGCCACGCGATCCATAACGGTCATGACCAAGGTTCCGGCCAGCGCAACTGGCGATCATGCGCAGAATGTGACCATTGATCTTCAGAAAATGAGAAAAGACCACAAGGGAAACTTTGTGCGAGAGGAAACGGGTGGTGGTGTGATGTTCGATGATGGTGCCGGAGCGTTTGTTAGCGTAACTCGCGACATAAGTAGAATAGAAGAAGAAAAGGCACTTGCGGCCGAGGCGGCAAAAAAACGTCAGGCCGCGCGCGAAGCCGCCATGGCTGAGGCAGAAGAACAGGCGCGGTTGGATTCGATTGCACGGGCACGCGAACAGTTCATTGCCGACTCTATTGCCAATTGGGCGAAAATGCTGGAGGACATGAAGATTGCGCGCGAAAAGGCTGTTCAAGACTCGATAGCAGCAGTGGCCGCACATTTGGCCAAGATCAAGGCGCAACGAGAAAAGCAGCGTCAGGATGAAATGAACAACGAAGCCTCGAAGCTGGATGAACTGGCAAAGGCCGAACGCGAACGCAAACGATTGGCGGCCTTGCAGCAGGCCAAGGCCGATTCTATTGCGAATGCACAGCTTTCGGCAAAAGACGCCCTCGCGGCAGCAGAAAAGGCTAAGAAGGATTCGATTGCCGAGGCCAAACGACTCCGTGATCTGTCTGAACAGGCGAAACTCGATTCTATATCAGCCGCCCGCGAGGCAGAAAAGCTAGCGTTGGCTGATGAAAAGGAACGCGACCGATTGAAAAAACTGGCAGAAAAGGATGCGCTGGCGGCCGAAAAAGAAGCAGAGCGACTGAGAAAAGAGCAGGAATTGGCATTGGCGGCATCCAAAGACCAGGCAGTAAAGGATTCTGTCAATGCTGCCAAGGAAGCCGAGCGCAAAGAGGCCGAACTGGCCAGACAACTGGAAGAACAGCGCAAAAAAGTTGAAGCGGACTCCTTAGCGGCTGTCAAAGAAGCTGCACGGGTTGCTGCCGAACTGGCCAGACAACTGGAAGAGCAGCGCAAAAAAGTTGAAGCAGACTCGCTAGCGGCCGTTAAGGAAGCTGCGCGGGTTGCTACCGAACTGGCCAAAGAATTGGAACGACAGCGTAAGCAGGCCGAGGCCGATTCGCTTGCCGCAGTGAAAGAAGCTGAACGACTTGCTGCCGAAGCCGCAAGATTAGCGTTGGAAGCTCGTCAAAAGGCCGTTCAGGATTCCATTGCAGAGAGCAAAAGACTGGCGATAGTGGCCGAACAGGCAAAGGCCGATTCGATAGAGGCGGCCAAGGAGACCGTTCGTTTGGAAAAAATCCGCCTGCAGGAAGAGGCCGTACGAATGGAAAAGGCGAGGGCCGATTCGGTTGTTGCAGCCAAAGAAGCGGCAAAGCAGGCCGAAATTGCCCGCGTTCGCGAACAGCGCAAGGTGAACAGCCTCACCATTACCACCGAGAACAAGGGAACAGATGTGATCACAACGGCCGCGGCCGATATCTATGGGGTGAAAACCACCTATAAGAAGATAGCCCACAGTTGGGGCGATGTGTTCTATTATAAGGGCGAGGCCATCATCTCCGAAGCACTTTACAAGACCGAGATTCAGAACGCTCGCAATGAGGTGAATCCGGAGAACGTTTCTGAATGATCAGGCTATTTTGAATGCGCTGTTATCCAATTCAGGATCATTTCGAACAATTCCCCTCTTTCCGGTTCATTGTGCGATTCGTGGTAGAATCCTTCTAGCGATTTGAAGGTCACATCACCTTTAACTTTTGAGGCAAACTCTTTCGAAGCATTGTGCGAGGTGAGTTTGTCGGCCGTTCCGTGATAGAGCAGAAGTGGGGTTTTCAATTCGGCAGCATGTTCCAATGCCCAGACCCCATGTTCGTGCACTCCCACAAAGAACAAAGTGCTGATCTTGTCGTGCACCAGCGGATCATCCACATAACGCTTCACTTCCTTCGGGTCTTTCGATATGGCGGTCACATCTAACTTACTCGATTGAACGAGGCCGGGCAGGATTCCACAGACCCATTGGGCCAACTTCACCTGAATGGCAGGCGGGTCGAATGCCAATTTCAACCAAGGGCCGGAAACAATGGCCCCGTTGATGTTCGGATTTTTCGTGATGAGGTAATTGAGCAACACGTTGCCTCCCATGCTATGTGCAAACAGGAATTTCGGCTTGCCTGGTGCAAATTCCTCCATTTTTTCTAAAAGGTCGCCAACGCAATTTTGAAGTTGTTCATAGCTCGAAACATGGCCACGTTTTCCTTTGGTCTTTCCGTGTCCGGGCTGGTCGTAGCCCACCACGGTTATACCTGCCATGTTCAACGTGTCTATAAGGTAGTTATAGCGGGCCGCATGTTCGCCCATGCCGTGTATAATTCCGACAATGGCCTTCGGTTCTTCAACCGACCAGGTCTGTCCGAAGATCTCTGTTCCGTCCTTTGCTATCCAGTTGAATACGTTATGGCTCATTCCGTTCGATTTGCTTCCAAATATAAACGGAAACAGATCCGAAGCCTGAAACGCGTAGCCCACTTCGTTCTCCAATTCATTTCTGATTCATCATGCCAACTTCCAATTCCCAAAATTATCTCTATGTAATACCCATATTTGCGTTACCTCAAAGCCATGAAAAAAGCCCTCAAATTCATTCTTGTACTAATCCTCATCCCAGCTCTGTGGGTCGGAGGAAACCTTCTTTATGGTACGTTGACTGATTTTCAACCGCCCGTAGAAGAGGCCGTTCTGATCGATGCCGTTCGCGCGCAACGACCGGACAGCATCATCACGCTTCTGAATTGGAATATCGGCTATTGCGGACTGGGCGAAGAGAGTGATTTCTTTTACGATGGCGGATCGACCGTGCGGATGGATCAGTCTTTCGTGCAGAAAAATTTGAACGGGGTCATCAACACCTTGAAGTATTATGAAGAGGTGGACATTATCCTACTTCAGGAGGTTGACACATTCTCTAAACGAAGCTGGAAGCTGAATGAATACAAGGACATTGCTCAGATACTTCAAGGGCACAACGCCTCTTTCTGCCTCAATTACAATGTCAATTTTGTGCCGATCCCGTTTCTGGATCCCATGGGAAAAGTGATGGGCGGACTGGCCACTTACAATCGTTTTACGGTTACGAATGCCACGCGTCATCAATTCCCATCAAGCTTTGCATGGCCAAATAGCATTTATTTCCTCGACCGCTGCTTCATGGTACAGCGCATGCCCTACAACGATGTGGAGCTGGTGGTCATCAATACACATAATTCGGCCTATGATGATGACGGCACGCTTAAAAAGGCCGAACTGGCTCATTTGAAGGAATTTCTTTCTGCGGAAGAGAAAAAAGGCAATTACGTGATCGTTGGTGGCGATTGGAATCAGCACGCTCCCGGTTCGGGCGACAATGAGGTTCCTTCGGACTACCTTGCAGGCTGGCAGTGGGTCTACGATACTTCATTTCCCACCAACCGCGACCTGAAAGCAGCGTATGTCAAGGGTGAAACCATGACTCAGGTGATTGACTTTTTTCTTTGCAGCCCAAACATTTCGGTAGAGGAAGTGAAGGTCATCAATCAGGATTTCAAATTCTCAGACCATCAGCCAGTATATCTTCGTGTTAAACTTAAAGGCTGATACGCATGACGCAATTCGCACATTCATGTTTCATTCGTAATTAGCTTCGCTTAACTAACGTTTCGTAACAGTAAACTTTCAATTCATGGCCAAATATATCCTGGCACTCGATCAGGGCACTACCAGTTCCAGAGCCATTCTATTTGATAAGGACGGTTCAATTTTCGCAACGTCACAAAAGGAATTCACTCAGTATTTCCCCAAGCCGGGATGGGTGGAACACGACCCGATGGAGATATGGAGCAGCCAATTGGAAGTTGCCCAGGCCGTGATGAAGGAAAATGGAGTGCAGGCCAAGGACATTGCCGGAATAGGTATTACCAATCAGCGCGAAACGACCGTTGTTTGGGACCGCAGGACAGGCAAGCCCATACACAATGCAATAGTTTGGCAGGATAGGCGCACCGCTTCCATTTGCGATAAACTGAAGGCCGATGGATTAGAAAAGGAGATTCGCAACCGAACCGGATTGGTGGTCGATGCCTATTTCTCAGGAACCAAGGTCAAATGGATATTGGATAACGTTAAGGGCGCAAGAAAACGTTCCGTGGCAGGTGAATTGGCCTTCGGAACGGTCGATACTTGGTTGGTCTGGAACTTGACGGGGGGAAAAACCCATGTCACAGATTATTCAAACGCTTCGCGAACGCTGATCTACAACATCAGCGAGTTGAAATGGGACAAGAAACTGCTGAAGTTCATGGATGTTCCAGAATCTTTGCTGCCAGAAGTGAAGGACAGCAGCTCGGTTTACGGCAAAACTGAAAAAAGTCTTTTCGGAGGTGAGATCGCCATTGCGGGCATCGCGGGCGATCAGCAGGCCGCCCTGTTCGGACAGGCGTGTTTTGAACCAGGAATGGCCAAGAACACCTACGGAACCGGCTGTTTCATGCTGATGAACACTGGAGAGATTCCGGTCAGATCAAAACAAGGATTGCTTACAACCATTGCTTGGGGCGTTGACGGGAAAGTGGAATATGCTTTGGAGGGAAGCGTGTTCATTGCTGGAGCAGCCATTCAGTGGCTGCGCGATGGGTTGAAGATGATCGATGAATCGCCCGATTCTGAATATTTCGCCCTGAAGGTGAAAGACACCGATGGCGTTTATGTCGTTCCTGCCTTTGCCGGACTGGGCGCCCCCTATTGGGACATGTATGCCCGCGGTGCCATGTTCGGTCTTACGCGCGGAACCACAAAGCAGCACATCATCCGCGCCACGCTCGAATCATTGGCCTACCAGACAAAAGACGTTCTGGATGCGATGCAGAAAGACTCGAAGATTACGCTCAATTCCCTTCGTGTTGATGGCGGAGCCTGCGCCAACGACCTGCTCATGCAATTCCAGTCAGACATTCTTCAAACGGAAGTTCAGCGACCTCAAGTGATTGAGACCACCGCCCTGGGAGCTGCTTATTTGGCAGGAATAGCAGTCGGATTCTACAAGAAGGACCAGATATCAAAGAACTGGAAGATCGATAGGACGTTCGAATCTGGAATGAACTCCTCCACCCGCAAAAAACTTTACAGCGGTTGGCAGAAGGCAGTGAAACGCACCATGGATTGGGAAGACGCGTAAATGACCATCCTCGGCATCTCCGCCTTCTACCACGATTCTGCCGCAGCGATCATCGTTGACGGGAGAATCATTGCGGCAGTGCAGGAAGAACGCTTCACTCGAAAAAAGCAGGACGCTTCATTTCCCGTAAATGCCGTTCGGTTCTGTTTGGAATTCGCGAACCTCAAATTGGAAGACGTGGATGCCATCGCCTTTTACGATAAGCCGCTGCTTAAATTTGAACGGCTGTTGGAAACCTATTATGCCTTCGCGCCCAGCGGTTTCGTCTCTTTCCACAAGGCCGTTCCTGTTTGGCTTCGCGAAAAGCTGTTTCACAAACGCGAGATCAGAAATGGATTGAAAGAAATTTCTGATTCGAAAGAGGCAAAGAAGATCCCTATCCGATTTCCAGACCATCATCTTTCACATGCGGCCTCAGCCTTTTATCCTTCTCCCTTTGAAGAAGCCGCAATTCTGACCATTGACGGTGTGGGCGAATGGAGCACCGCCAGCATCGGCAAGGGTTCTGGCAACGGTATCGAGATGTTCGCTACCATGAACTTTCCGCACTCGGTTGGGCTGCTTTATTCCGCCTTCACTTACTACCTCGGTTTTCAAGTGAACAGTGGTGAATACAAGCTGATGGGATTGGCGCCATACGGGGATCCCGAAGGTGAACGAACAGCCCGCTACAAGGAGCTGATAACCACCAAGCTGGTAAGGATCTATGATGACGGTTCCATCTGGCTGGATCAGGCCTATTTCAACTATGCCACCGGTCTTCGCATGGCGAAAGACGAGAAGTGGCTAAATCTTTTCGGGCTGAAAAAACGGGAACCAGAGGACGAAATGCTGAGCGAACATTGCGACATGGCGCTGGCCATTCAGCAAGTGACGGAAGACATTTTCCTGAAAATGGCGAAGACCGCCAAGGAGAAAACGGGTTGTAGGAACATCTGCTTGGCAGGCGGTGTGGCGCTGAACAGCGTGGCCAATGGAAAGCTCATCGACAGTGGTCTGTTCGATGAGGTTTACATTCAACCTGCCGCTGGCGATGCTGGCGGAGCGGTAGGTGCTGCGTTGGCCGCCTATCACATTTTCGAAGGGAAAGAAAGAGCCACCATTCGGCCCGATGCAATGTCTGGCGCCTTGCTCGGCTCAGAGTATTCAGAGGCCGAAATTGAATCTGCTTTGAGGTTGAAAGGGATCAGGTTCTCAAAACTTGAAAGCGAAATTGAACTCACAGAAAAAGTCAGTGACCTCATTATTTCTGGCCACGTGATCGGATGGTTCCAAGGCCGCATGGAGTTCGGGCCGCGCGCCTTGGGTAACCGCAGCATCATTGCCGATGCTCGCAATCCCGAAATGCAAAAGAAGGTGAATCTGAAGATCAAATTCCGCGAAGGTTTCCGACCATTTGCGCCCATTTTGCTGGAAGAAGACCTGCAACTGTATTTCGATGTGAAACTCCCATCGCCCTACATGCTACAGGTGCATCGATGGAAGGACGAATGGCACAATCCCCTGCCCGAAAAGTATCACTCGCTTCCGTGGAAGGAAAAGTTGGAAACCGTGCGCTCCGAATTCGCTTCGGTGGCCCACGTGGATATGTCGGGTCGCATCCAAACGGTGAGCAAGGACACGAATCAGCTCATGCATCTTCTGCTCTGCAAGATGAAAGAGAAGACCGGCCACGGACTTACCATCAATACCAGTTTCAATGTGAATAATGAACCGATCGTCTGTTCGCCTGAAGATGCCATCAATGGGTTCTTGAATACCGAAATGGACGTGTTGGCCATTGGCAAGTTCATTGCGCTGAAGATAGACCAGTAAGACATGAGGAACGGGCAAAGGGCATTCGGTATGCTGCTGGTGTTGCTCGGCCTGCTGTTCAATCCATTCGTGCTTTCGTTTCTCTTTTCGAACGATGGGAACATTGGTTCACCGATCATTCTGACCGCAGTTTTTGCCGTTGAGTGTTTAATGGTTCTTTCCGGCATCATGGTATATCGGACCGAAAAGGAATGGCCATTAAATGTGGCGCTTGCGGTGATCACTGCGTTTTTTTCTTTGCTGGTTGCCGTTGGTGCCGACCGCCTTTATGGGGCCTTTTTCATGCCCGAAAATGACGACATCCTTTTTCCAGCTTTCAGTGTGGCCAAGCAAAAAACAAGTGAATTTGAGCTGAACGTCCGCATTAACAATCTCGGATTCCGTGGCCCAAATGCACAGGTCTCTAAAACGAAGAAGCGAGTGGTTCTCATTGGCGATTCGTTCACATTCGGCTGGGGCGTGGAGTTGGAACAAACGTGGGTCCACCAGCTCTCAGAAAAGTTCCCCGATATCGAATTCCTGAACCTCGGTCAGGGCGGAAATCACCCGGGCGATCACGTTCGTGTTGCAAAAACGGTTCTTCCGTTATTGAAACCCGATCTCATCATGGTTTGCATTCTGCAAGGAAACGACCTCCACCAATTGATGCGGATGGTTGAATTTGAAGAAGCCGGAAGGCAGACCCAGCCCATTTCTTCGAAGGGAGAAACCGGTTTGGAAATGCTGAGACGCCATCTGGGCATCATCTTTCCCAACTTCAGCAAACGGTTTCCGGCCACCACCCACATACAAGAACGCTGGAAACTAGATGCCGAGCATCTTCTGAGCCAGTTGACAGATGTTCAGAAAGAGAAATACAGGACGATTCCGGCTGAATTAAGGTCTGATCTCGAACTCGGACTGCTCAATCCTTCTTTGATCTTTGAGTCGGTCCACCATCCGAAGATGTTCTTTGAATCGGCCGATACGGCCCTGCCGCTGTGTCAAAAGGGCATTATACGATTGCACGATCATTTGCTTGAACTGGAAAATCTTGCCGCAGACAACGGCTCAGACCTTCTGTTCGTTAGCCTACCAAACCGACCTTACGGATTTCCAGAAACGAAAAGACAATTGTCAGAATTGGGTTTCGACCTGAGTGGAGCGGACACGCTGAACGCGAATTTGCCTATTGAACTGGCAGTGAAAAGTCTGGGTTCGATACTCATCAGCCCAACAATACCGGCTGATCAGGGACCGGTCTTCTTCAGCTATGACGGACACTGGAACGAGAACGGAAACCGTATTTTCGCAGCTCAACTCATTTCGGTACTCGAACAAGGCCACACATGGAAGCATTTTCTGACCTCTTCAGATTTTTGATGGAACGCAAGAAATGGTGGCTGACACCCATCGTGCTGGTCCTTCTCTTATTAGGCATTCTCATTGTGCTTGGGGGCGGAACAGCTGTGGCCCCATTTGTTTACACACTTTTCTGATGCAGAAGACTTACCGCAATATACTTGTGCTGATTGCGGGTTTCTGCGTGCTGCAACTGCTTTTCGGTGGACGGGTTTTTCTTCTCGTGGCCTTGGCGGTGCTGTTCCTTTCTGCCATCAGCGAAAAAGCCGCTGTGGTCATCGAACGAACATGGCTTCTGATCGGTGAAAAATTAGGCAAGGTGAATGCCGCCATTCTGCTTTTTCTGGTCTATTACCTTCTGCTTACGCCCATTGCGTTCCTTTCGCGTATTGGCAAGAAAGACCCGCTTCAATTGAAGGCTCCGGAGAAAAGCAATTTCATCTTGAAGCAACATGCTTATGGTGCTGACGACCTGAGGAACCCATGGTAAACAACCTTGGTCTGATGTTTGAACTGCACGGTTCCGACCAATTGAAATAACGGCCATGAAAACCATTTCCACGCTCTTTGCGCTACTCGTTTCCATCTCGGCATTCTCTCAAGATATCTTCTCAGAAACAGATGCTTTTTTGAAATCCAATGTGAAAGACGGACTAGTGAACTACGCTGGCATAAAACGAAATCCAGCAGCCTTGAACGCGCTGATGAACAAGTATGCTGAAGCCAAAACCTTTGATGGGCCCAAGGAAAAAGCTTTCCTGATCAACGCATACAATATTTTCGTGATCAAGGGCATTGTGGACCACTATCCCGTTGAGGGGCCAGTGAAGATCGGTGGGTTTTTCACCAAGAAGAAGTTCAAGTTGCGTGGATCACCGATCACCTTGAACGACCTGGAAAAGGCAAAGCTCGCCAAGGGGTTTCCTGATGCCCGGTTGCATTTCGTGCTGGTGTGTGCTGCCATCGGATGTCCGAAACTGGCTTCTTTTGCTTACAAAGCAGACAAGCTTGAACAGCAATTGGAACAACAGACGCGTAAGGTGATCAACGACCCTACCTTCATCAGGACCAAAGGCCCCGAACTAAGCATTTCTCAACTCTTCGATTGGTATGCGGCCGATTTCGGTGGAAAGGATAAAGTGGTTCCGTTCATTCAGAAATATCATCTCACGAAAGTGAAATTCAGCCCCAAATATTCATTCTACGAATACGATTGGAAGCTGAACCAACTCAAGTAGGTCGATTCCGCCATTCTTCAGACCTTTGCGCTTCATGAGGTCGATCATTTCCGTTTTCATCCTTTTGTTGTCTGCGTGCGGTACAGATATGCAGCTGAGAACAGTTCCACTCCGTTCGCTGCATGGGAATACCACAACGATCGATCCATCCAAAAACGCCCTCACGGTCATTTATTTTCTCTCTCCCGAATGCCCACTCTGTGTGAACTATAGTGGGGCAATGAAAGACTTGAACCAGCGGTTCGGCAATGATTCGGTGAGATTCTATGGTGTTTTTTCCTCCGAGTGGTATTCGACCAGCGATGTGGAGGCGTTCCGCTCGAAGTATGGTCTTGACATCGACCTTTACTTCGAAACAGGGAACCAACTTTCAACTGCAATTGGTGCAACCGTGACCCCCGAAGTGTTTGTGCTCGATCGTGAAGGAAGCGTACGCTATAGCGGAAGGATCGACAACTGGGTGAATCAACTTGGAAAGAAGAAACTGGCTGTGTCTGAGCATTACCTCGAGAACGCTCTGATAGCTCTGCATAATGGGCGACCGATCGATCCAGAACGTACCGAAGCAATAGGATGTCTGATAGAATGAAGCAGGCCGGGCTTCTCTTGCTACTGTTGGCAGCTTTCATCGGTTGCCAAACAAGGCCAGACTTCGATCTGCCCGAAAAGGTCACATTCAATCAGCACGTGGCAGGCATTATTCACCAAAACTGCACGCCCTGCCACCGACCTGATGGAGGCGCCCCTTTTGTGATGATAAGCTACCGCGATGTGGCCAAACGGGCCAAAATGATCCGCGATGTGACTGCCGACCGCTATATGCCGCCTTGGCCTGCCGATCCGCATTATCGTTCGTTTGTTGGCGAGCTTGTGCTATCAGAAAGAGACATTGCCATGCTTGCAAAATGGGTTGATGATGGAAAATTGGAAGGCGAAGGAAATGCCCCCGAACCACCACATTTTCCAAGCGGGTCGGTATTCGGCAAACCCGACCTTGTGCTGCATTTCACCGACTCGATTTTTCTGGAAGGCGATAATCTGGACAGATTCATTACAGTGAAGGTTCCTTTCGAATTGCCCACTGACACATTCATCCGCCTCATTGAATTCGTGCCTGGAAATCGCGAGCTGGTGCATCACATGAACGGCCATCTCATCAACTACACCAAAGGCGCTAAGGCCAATGTCTTTGAGGGAGAACATGCCGTTCCGGACCTGATCCACGATAAACGGAGCATGTATTCTAGGTTGAACATCGCCAATGACGATGGAACTTTCCCAACGCTGTCGCCTTCGGCATTCAACTACCTGCCCAGCGTTTTGCCTGTGGTCTATCCGAAAGGGATCGGTTATTT
Source organism: Chryseobacterium gleum (assembly GCA_945874195.1). Taxonomy (GTDB): domain Bacteria; phylum Bacteroidota; class Bacteroidia; order UBA10329; family UBA10329; genus UBA10329. Next base: position 3,588 of record CAMCFW010000008.1, on the reverse strand, counting down.
GGCTGTGAAGCAGAAGGCCGCGTTCTTGATCCGCAACATTCATTATGGCCCAACCCCCGTTCCGGCCTACGACCGGTCTTACATCAACGTCTTTTTTGCTGAAGGGCCGCCCGAACGTCCGATACACGAACTGATGCTCGGAACCCTGGGTGTTTCTCCGGTTGTTCCTGCTCTTGAGGTGCCCCCGAACAAGATCATGAAGGTACAGACCGAATATAAGGTGCAGCAAGACCTATCGTTTCTCACCATCAACCCACACATGCACCTCATCGGTCGGTCTTACAAGGCATGGGCGCTTACTCCGAAAGGCGACACCATCCCATTGATCTCTATTCCGAAGTGGGATTTCAGGTGGCAATATTTCTACACCTTCCATCACATGCTGAAGATTCCGAAGGGTTCGCTCATACATGCCGAAGGACTTTATGACAACACTGCCGACAACCCGAACAACCCGTTTGATCCACCTCGGACCGTTATGGAACCGCTGAGCGGCAACATGAAGACAACGGACGAGATGTTCCAATTCATCATCACCTATTTGCCCTATCGGGAAGGGGATGAGAACATCAGCTTGGAATCGGACCTGGGGCAGTTCAAACAATAATGGCCCATTCCGCCTCCGGCTTCAGAATCATGATGTCGAAGCCCTAACTTCGCGGCCGCAATTCAAGCCATGTTTTCCGCCAGAAGTAGACCAGCCATTATCGAAAAACTCCAGAACGGGAACTTCGATCTGCTTGTCATAGGTGGCGGCATCACGGGCGTGGGAATTGCACTTGATGCGGCCGGACGTGGGCTTAAGGTTGCCTTGGTGGAGAAGCAGGATTTTGCGGCCGGAACCAGCAGCCGCAGCACCAAGCTCATCCATGGTGGATTGCGTTATCTGAAGCAGTTGGAGTTTGGACTGGTGCGCGAGGTTGGCCACGAAAGGAAGACAGTTTATCATAACGCACCTCATCTGGTAATTCCAGAAAAGATGTTGCTGCCCATTACCGTGGGCGGTTCGTTCGGGAAAGCGTCCGCATCAGTAGGAATTTATACCTATGATTGGTTGGCTGGTGTTAATCGTAGTGAGCGAAGAACAGTTCTGGACAGGAGTGAAACCTTGAAACGCGAACCGTTGCTGAAAAAACAAGGGTTAGAAGCCGGAGTGGTCTATTGGGAATACCGGAGCGATGATGCCAGGTTGGTGATAGAGGTGGCGAAAACCGCTACTGAAGATGGGGCCGTTCTGTTGAATTACTGCGAATTCAGCGAGTTCATTTACACATCAGAGCGCATTTCAGGGGTCATGGTGAAGGACCTGAAAAGCGGAAGGACCTTTGAGGTCAAAGCCAAACGGACCATCAACGCAGCCGGACCGTGGGTAGACCGCATCAGGTCGAAGGATCATGAAGTGAAAGGGAAACGGCTTCATCTTACTAAAGGCATCCATCTTGTTTTCGATCATTCTCGCTTTCCGCTTCAGCAAGCGGTCTATTTCGATGTGCCTGATGGGCGCATGATCTTTGCTATTCCGCGCGACAGCACAACCTATGTCGGAACCACCGATACCGATTATGATGACGGCATTGAACGTCCGAAGGTGACACAGGCAGATGTTGATTATGTGCTTCAAGCGGCCAACAATGCCTTTGATATTGAACCCTTGACCCAGGCCGACATCCTCTCCACATGGGCCGGATTGAGACCGCTGATTCATGAAGACGGCAGATCACCTTCGGAACTGTCCAGAAAGGACGAGATATTCATCTCAGAACACGGACTCATCAGCATTGCTGGTGGAAAACTTACCGGATACAGGAAAATGGCCGAGAGGACGGTCGACCTGGCCTTGAAACAATTGCAGGTTTCCGAAGGAAAACCGTTCGTGCTTTCCAGATCGTCAAGCAGAAAACTTTCAGGAGGCTCTTTCCATAGTTTGAAAGCCTTCCTTTCCGAACTTGGACAGACAGAACTGAACGCGAACGAATTGAGCGGATTGTTTCACCGGTACGGAAGCAACGCCATTGGCATCATTGCCGCCTTCGACAAAAGAATGGACGACCGCACATTGGCCATATTGCTTGCCGAATTGAATTATTGTGTTGAGAACGAATCGGTGAACGAACTCTCCGATTTCCTGATCAGAAGAACGGGGCGCCTCTATTTTGAACATGTTCAGGCGAACAAATACGCTGAAGCATTGAACAATGAGCTTTCCGCTCTGCTTCAATGGGACATGGAAACTGACGCCACATCTCTCAACACCTACATGGAAGAAAGTAGAGACGTGCTCAACTTTATATCATAGATGAAAAAACTCGTCATCATGAGGCACGGAAAATCAAGTTGGGACCATCCCGACCTGAAAGATCATTTGCGTCCGTTGAATCAGCGTGGCGTGAATAACGCCATTTCGGTGGCTGCGAAATTGTTCGAGTTGGGCCTGAGTCCAGACGCCATTGTTTCGAGCCCGGCCATCAGGGCCCTGGACACGGCCATCATCGTTGCCACCGGCCTCAGTTATCCCTTGCATGAAATTGCCACCGAAGGCGACATCTACGAAGCATCGGAGGGCGAACTGTTGAAGGTGCTGGGCCGTTTAGATGACGGTTTGAATATTGTAATGCTTTTTGGCCACAATCCGGGCCTCACATCATTGGTCAACCGCCTGCAATCTGAGAACCTGTTCAACCTGCCAACTTCGGGCGTCTTTGCCATAGAACTCCCCATAACTTCGTGGAACCAGATCGGACAGGCGAAGGGTCAAAAATGGTTCAGCATCATTGCTCGTGAATTAGATTAAAATGAGCGAAGAGGCCAGAATCCTTACATTCGAAAACACACTTTTTTCACCAAAAAGACACTCAGCGTGCTTAAATTCGGAGCTATAGACATCGGTTCAAATGCCGTGAGATTGTTGATCACCAACGTTTTTGAATCAGAGAACGGTCCGATTTTCAAGAAATCATCGCTCGTAAGGGTTCCTGTAAGGTTGGGTGAAGATGTATTCACCACTGGGGCCATCGGAACCGAGAAGCAAACTAAGATGGTGGACACCATTCATGCTTTCAAGTTGCTTTTAGGGGTTCACGGAGTGGTAAGTTATCGCGCCTGTGCCACATCGGCCATGCGAAATGCAAGCAATGGCGAAGAGTTGGCCGAGCGAATTGCAGAGGAAATTGGCATTGACATCGAGATCATTCAAGGAACCAAAGAGGCCGACATCATCTTTTCCAATCACTTTGAAGAACGGCTGTACAAGGACAGGAGTTACCTCTATATCGATGTGGGCGGTGGAAGCACCGAGCTCACTGTTTTTAGCGAAAACAGACCGCAGGCGAGCCGTTCATTCCGGATCGGTACGCTCCGTTTGCTTAATAATCGTGTCGAACCAGAGTACTGGGATAAGGTTTTGAATTGGATAGAGGAACACACCAAAGGACTGGAAAAACTTGACGCGATAGGTTCTGGAGGGAACATAAACAAGCTATACAAAATGGCCGAATTGACCGGTGGAGCGCCAATGCAGATCAGCAAGCTTGAATCGTTGCACGACATGCTAGATGCACTCACTTACGAGCAACGAATAGCTCAACTGGG
>CAMCFW010000007.1 GCA_945874195.1 Chryseobacterium gleum | reverse complement strand
GGCTGTCCTGTATCTGCACGCCCGGTGTCTTATTGATGGCTTCGCCCAGGTCGGTGGCATTCGAATTCTGGATCAACTCCTTACTCACCACTTCCATGGTCACGGTTTCTTCGGCAATGCTTTTCTGATATTGGCTGGCCGAGATCACCACAATCCCCAGTTGTTCAGATTTCATCTCTAACCCAATGTCCAATTTCTGATTGGCTCCCGATGAGACATCAACTTGTTTGAGTTTGGGTTGATACCCGATAAAAGAAAATCGGAGGTTATGAACGCCTTTCGACAGTTTTATGGAATAGCGACCGTCCAGATCGGTGGTCACTCCGGTGCCGCTTTCTGTCACAACACTGGCGCCCACAAGCGCCTCTTTTGTTTCGCTGTCCGTTATTGTTCCGGTCAAGGTCACTTCCTGAGCATGCACTTGAAAGCAGAAGATGATCGATAGGATGGCTACTAGTAAGAATCTATGCATGCATTGGTTTTTGTGGGCCGATAAAAATAAGAAAGTTGACCATCTTTGAACCTTCATGGTTTCACCCCCGTCAATCTCATTTTTCTCGACACTGAGTGTTTGTAATCTCATCTGTTTCTTTTTGGTGGTGCAATCTTCGCTGAATGCACAGCCCTTACCCAATGCCGAAGAAACGCTTTCCATTCAATCAAAGTCCTTTTCTCTGTCGGTGCCCGAACAACCCGACCTGAAAGGGGGGCATTTGCAAGGGATTCAACTTTTCAACGGCACGTTGCTGATCTCTGGAAGTTCTGAGCAGTTCGGTTACCTATGCGTTTTTCAGAAGCTGGGCAACGACTTCCACTACCTCGGCCTAAAGCCTTTGGCCCAGGGTCCGCTCAACCATGCCGGAGGGTTTCAGCTGGCCGAAAATTGGTTGGCCATTGGACTCGAAGACCCTAAAAGCAAGCGCAGATCGGTCATTCAACTCATCGATGTATCGAGTTTCAAGACCGTTTCGGCCCCTCCGGTCTATTCATTGGAAAGGGAAGGCGATGTGAAAATGAGCACGGCCGGTGCCGTGGCACTCCTGAAAAGAAAAGATCATTTTCTGCTTGCGGTAGGCACTTGGGACTGTACCACCATCGATTTTTATCGCTCGAATGGCATCGACCCTTATTCCGAGGGCTTCGATTTTCAACTTTGGACGCATTGGGACAGTCGCGAAGCCATCCGGAAAGATTGGAAATCTAAGGACTTCGGAAGCTACCAAAGTCTACAGCTCACCGAAGATTCGACCGGCATTTACATTACCGGATTTGGCCGTACGAAGAACGGTACGGACCTGGCCGATGTTTTCCTACTTCACTCCGATCTTGACCCCTACCATTTGATGCAGAAAACTGCTTCATATGCAGTTCAAGCCAAAGGCGAGGTCAGTTTCAGGAACGGAGCGGGGTTTACCATCTTCGATGGGGTGCCGTCCATCATTGCGGTTGGGCACAAACTGAGTCCGAGAACAGAGTTGCAGATTTTCCCCATCCACTTCAAATAACTTTTACCTTAGTGTAATGGTTTCGATTTCACCTTCAAGCCCTTTGCTTTCTTTGGTTGTAAAACCATCGGGTGTAGCAACCACAAACGACCTGTTGGCCCAGTTCCATCCGATCCTGAGATCGCTCGGATTCGGACAATTTGAAAAGGAAGAGGATGGGCTTTTTCAGGCCAGCAAAGCAGGAGATGGATTTTTTACAAATGAAATGTTCGTGTTTGCTGAGGTGAATGATAGCGCGGTGACCATCAATATGGACGGTCATTCCATTTTCGGATTGAAGGGTGTGGAGCAACAGCTTGAGAAAATCAAGGAGCAGTACGAAAATTCGGGTGCCATTGCGAACATCGTAGGGCCTAATTACGCTAGCGCGCTTGTTGGAACCTTGCTTTACACCGCTTTGCCGATCTATGCCAGTGCAGGCCTCGTGGTCCTCATGCTGCATACGGCTGGTGAGACCCAAGCATACCGTCTGGTTAACGTTTTCCTTTATGCCACGCTCGGGGTCATTGGGGCCAAGACCAGATTTTGGGTGAATGAGCGACGAAAGCAACGCCCTATTTGGAAAAGCATTTTGATCTTGCTTTCGGTCTTTCCGCTTTTTCTGAGCGCGGTCTATTTTATTTTCTGGGCAATTGACAGGTGGTTCGCCTAAAGTTTATTAAGCAACGCTCTGAACCAGTGTCCTTCGCCATCCTGAAGCTTTTGGATGCGCATTCTGGTAATGTCCAACTCCAACTGAAGTTCTACCTGCTGGCGCAGTTCCCAAAGACTTTCATCGTCTGTCTTGCCTTGGTATTCCTTGGTTGAGATCCGGTTTCCGAATGCGTAATACTGCTTTTCGGGTCGCGGAATAAAGGTCGGGCCGATCCCTCGGGCCAAAGGCGGGATGGTTTCTCCGTCCTTCAGGTATTTCTCGGCAATTCCCTTCTCGCGAAGCCACTCTCCCAACTTGCTTTCCATCAGTTCGTCACCGTCCATCACGATATCGTAGGCTTCTTCCTGACCCACCTGCGCCACCGTAACGATGTCGTAGTTGTGCTCAATGGCCAACCGCGCGAAGCCTGTGCGTTTTTTCCACGTGAGCTGATACTTCTCTCCTTTGCGTTTAAAAGTTTCGCGACCTCCGCCCGGATAGACCATGATGTGCTCGCCATTCTGCATCATTGCCGAACAATTTTCGCGGCTTCCGCGCACAAAACCCACCTTGGCGGCCAGATCGCGCCATCCGGGCATCATGTAGTGCATATCGTCTACCAGCGAACGGGTAAAGATTCCCTTTTCCATGTACATCTGCGCAGCCCAAAGCGTGCCATCGAGCACACCGAGCACGTTGTGGTTCGTGACATACATGGCCGGTTTCTCCTTATCGACATTTTCCATTCCGAAGAACTGCGGTTGGAAATAGGCACGGCCAAGGGCTGTTGCCTTCGCTACAAAATCTACGGAAGGTGGCGTGAAATCGGGGTCGTAATCTCCGAGATTGATCGGTGTGGTTTCGCTCATGCCACAAAGATACTATCGGGATAAAAAGTTCTTCAGTAAATTATCGTTACGGTTGTGGTATCAAATGCCGCTACAAATACAGATTCTGAGATCTGATGAACCGCCCCGTTCAGGTCGACATACGTGCCCGAAACAAGCGCCTGCTGTTCGCCATAGACCTGACAGATGAAGACCGAATCGATGGGAAAACCCTGAATGATGTTGCTGGCCGAAGTGCAGCAGGCGGTGCAGGTCTCGGTCTCTGCATCGATGGCAAAAATGGCGGTCTGCGACATGTTCTGATTGATGAGATGGGTTGAAAGCCATGCTTTCGGTTGCAGATCAAAGGTGCTTGAATAGGCCGTGCTGAACGGAACGTCATCTGGGTTTACATTGAATGCCCCGCTGAAATGCTGAGGGTGCGATACTTCAACACGGAACGAATAATAAACATCCTTGTCCACCTCAATATAGAAGCGCCCGTTTGCATCCGTAACGGCAGAACCTACAGTTTCATAATTAGGATTGAAACCTCCTGCAGCACGTTGAACCTTCATGACGACCGAGGCACCCGCCACCGGATCATTCACCTTCTGGTCAAATACCACGCAATCGAACATGAAGACATCGGTCTTCTTATCGCATCCGGCAAGGGCGAGCGTCAGTAAAAGAATCAGCAACATTCTCATTTGCCACCAAAGTAGAATTTTCCGTGAATATCTGCACTTGACGCACCCGAGATCCGGAACAGGTGAACACCACCTTTCAGTCCCCTTGGCCGGAACAAAAAGTGGCTTTCGGTGGTCGTTTCAGTCCAGACCGCATGGCCCATTGTGTCGAATATCTGCAACAACGCCTTTCGTTTCAGGTCGTTGCTGAAAAGGATGCTGTACAAATTGGATATGTGATCGGACAGTATTACGTGATCAGCCCGTCCGAAATCTTCGAAAAACACGGTCACCGTGTCAGTAAACCCCTGAAAACCCATTTCCAAACGGTAGTGATTGTAGGAATTGGAATGCGGAACAGAGTCGAAATAGGAATAGGTCTCGTTCTCGGTGAAGCTTCCACAGATGCCGGGAAGGTGGTTTATCTGCTCGAAGTTCAGGTAGTCCTTGGCCCTATACACCTTGGTGCCATTGCATTGATTTCCACCCTTGATCACCCATTTCAAAAACACCCCGTTGGGCTGCTTTATGGCGCTGAAAGACTGAAGGATAGGGTGAGGCTCTTGCCCCAGCACCATCAGCGGAATGAAAATAAACAGAAAAATGAGGGGTTTTCTCATATCAAACACCAAAATAACGGTCAAAATCGGCCGATGTTGTAGTCCAGCATACATTAGCCGATTTTGGTACGTTTGCAACACATGAGAAAGGACATCCACATCCCTAAAGTAACCGATGTTTCGATGGCCGTGGTGCGCGAAACAGACGGAAAAGATGCCGAATGGGGAGTGTATGTCATCAACCAGAAGAACGTGGCGTTGGGCAACATCATCATTGCCTCGAAAGGCTATGGGACCATGAACGAAGAAACGGTGAAGACCTCAGTCCTGCGTCACTTTTTCGAAGTTCTGCAGCCCGATTCTTTCAAAAAAGTGGAGAAGATCATGCCCGAGGTATTTGGGCTGAATAACGAATACATGCTCACTTTCTACATTGATGGGGTCATTTACGACCGCAAATTCATTTTTGTGCCAGACAGTGTCGTTGAAAACAATCTCATTCAGGTACCTTTGATAGACCGTCCTGGAGTACTGATCCGCTGATAATGCTGCTTCATTTAGACCTTTCGAAGATCCTGTTTCTCGATATTGAAACGGTGCCACAATTCCCAACTTACGGGCAACTTGACGAGACCACCGCTCAACTTTGGGACGATAAGGCCACCAGGCTATCGAAGGAGGAAGAGACCGGTGAAGAACTCTATGAACGGGCGGGCATCTATGCCGAATTCGGGAAGATCATCTGTATCTCGGTGGGCTATTTCAATCTTCGCGAAGGCGGAAAACGCGAATTCAGAATGCGCTCGTTCTATGGCGATGACGAGGGCGCCCTGCTTCGCGAATTTGCTGATGTGCTGAACCGACATTATTCTTCGCCCAACCAACTGCTCTGTGGTCACAACGGCAAGGAATTCGACTTTCCGTACATCGCCCGAAGAATGGTCATCAACCGCATCAACATTCCCAAGATATTGGACATGGTGGGCAAAAAACCATGGGAAGTGCAGCACTTGGACACCATGGAACTATGGAAATTCGGTGATTGGAAAAGCTACACATCGCTGAAACTGCTTACCCATGTGCTTGGAATACCCACCCCTAAGAGCGACATTGAAGGTAAAGATGTGGCGCGGGTCTATTATGAAGAAAAAGATCTTGACCGCATCGAAAGATACTGTAAGCGCGATACCTTGGCGGTAGCGCAACTGCTGTTGCGTTTCAGGAACGAAAACCTATTGACAGAAGAACAGATCGTAGAATCATGAGATCTTTATTATTCACCATCATCACAATTACTCTTTTCTCCTGCGGAAGGGAAACTGATACTCTTTCGCCCATTGTCGGAAACGGGGAGGGCGATTTCAGAGGCAATTCCATAGGAGACCGATACGAGCGGGTTTTGAAAAATGCCGCGACCGACAATCCTACAATTCCGGAAGAAGGCGTGATTTCATGCGAATTCAAGGTAGAAGAATCAGAACTTCTTGTCCGCTACGAATTTGATGATGAAAAGCTCTATTCCATTCAGGCCGACATTTTCTTTGCCGATACGGCAAGTTTGAGCTCGTTTCTCACTTCGCTGCAAGAACGAATGGCCGAACAGCACGGAGAAATGACCTCTGACGCGGGGTTTCTGGTCTGGAAAGACAAAAGCTCGGGCACGGAGGTTGAATATGAGGTGGCCGATGAGAGCATCGAATTCGGTCGGCCAAAACTCTCTCTAACCATCTATAACTTTGACTATTGAACCAAAAGCAGGCATGTCGAACAGAAAATTACTGGAAATAAAGAACCTCGTCACCGAATTCGGAACAGACGGAGGTGTATTGAAGGCAGTGAACGATATAAGCTTCACCCTTAACCGAGGCGAAACCATCGGAATCGTGGGCGAATCGGGGTCTGGAAAATCGGTGACCTCGCTTTCTGTCATGCGGCTTATCCCGAATCCTCCTGGAAGAATTTCCGCAGGCGAGATCCTGTTCCATAAGGACGAGAACTCGACCGTAGATTTGGTGAAGATCAGCGAGCCCGAGATGCGGGCCATCCGAGGCAACGACATTGCCATGATCTTTCAAGAACCGATGACCTCGCTGAACCCGGTCTTCACCTGTGGAGACCAGGTAATGGAGGCCATTCTTTTACATCAGAAAGTGAACAGAAAAGTGGCCAAGGAAAAGACCATTGCGCTGTTCAAACAGGTTCAATTACCTAGACCGGAGGCCATCTTCGACCAATATCCGCATCAGATATCGGGAGGGCAGAAGCAGCGGGTGATGATAGCCATGGCCATGAGCTGCAACCCGAGCATATTGATTGCCGATGAACCTACGACCGCCCTGGATGTGACCGTGCAGCAGACCATTCTGGACCTCATGCTCAAACTACAGCGCGAATACGACATGGGTATCATGTTCATTACACACGACCTTGGCGTTATTGCCGAACTGGCGGACAAAGTGGTGGTGATGTATAAAGGGAAAATAGTGGAGCAAGGACCTGTGTTGGACATATTCAGCAACCCCCAGCACCCTTACACCAAGGGCCTTCTGGCCTGCCGACCACCATTGGATGTCCGATTGAAAAGGCTACCTATCGTGTCCGACTTCATGGACATGGATGAACAGGGGAACATCCGCGAGATAGCTCAATCGGTGACCGAGGCCACAGCCAAAGAGATACAGACCGTGGGCGAGCGCGAACAGGCACACAAAGAGCTATATGCTCAAGAACCCATCCTGCGCATCAAGAATCTGAAGACCTATTTTCCGTTGAAGAAGAACTTCCTCGGAAAAGTGACTGAAGAGGTGAAAGCCGTGGACGATGTGACCTTTGATGTCTATCCGGGCGAAACCCTGGGCCTAGTAGGTGAATCGGGCTGCGGAAAGACCACCTTGGGCCGAACCGTGCTTCGATTGGTGGACCCCACCGGAGGAGAAGTGTTCTTTAAAGGCCGTCCGATGCACTCGATGACCAACGATGAGCTGCGTGAAGTAAGAAAGGACATTCAGATCATCTTTCAGGACCCATACTCATCGCTCAATCCGCGGATAACCGTTGGTGAGGCCATTCTGGAACCGATGAAGGTGCATAAGATGTATTCGAACGACACCGAGCGCAAGGCCAAAGTGATGGAACTGCTCGAAAGGGTGAACATGCTTCCCGAACATTTTTACCGCTATCCTCACGAGTTTTCGGGCGGTCAACGGCAGCGTATCTGCATTGCCCGAGCGTTGGCCCTTCGCCCCCAGTTCATCATCTGCGATGAGTCGGTGTCCGCGTTGGATGTTTCCGTTCAGGCGCAAGTTCTGAACCTACTGAATGAGCTGAAACGCGATTTCAACTTCACTTACATCTTCATTTCGCACGACCTTTCGGTGGTCAAGTTCATGAGCGACAGGATGGTGGTGATGAACAAAGGAGTGGTTGAAGAAATGGGCGATTCAGATCAGATCTATTCTAATCCTCAGACCGAATACACCAAGAAACTGATAGCTGCCATTCCGAAAGGAAGATTGGAGGATATCAAAGCCTCCATCAGGTCCAAACAAGAATGGCTTTCTAGTTTACAATCTGCTTGACCGATAAGCGTATGACCCACAATTGTCGCGCATCAGTGGACACAGTGATAAAAGCCAGCGCAATCTTCTTTGTGCTTCAAGCTCACAGTCACCGTGCTTGTGCCCAGATCGACCCCAGTGGCCTTTCGGCACAGACCATCGGTTATTGGAATCTGAACGAAAAACAGAGCTATGCAATTTCCTACACCAAATATCGCGTGAACGGAAACGACACCACTTCCACATCAAAAACCACCTACCAGGTTGACGTATTGATCAAGGACTCCACCGCAAATAGCTACCTGATCGAATGGTTCTATCGTGATATCCTAAATGACTCCGAGCAAGAATCTGGTAAAAAAACTCTACTCGGTGGCAGAAGATATTTCTGTATTGATCCGAACCGATGAGTTCGGTGCCATTCAGGAGGTGGTGAACTGGGAAGAGGTTCGCGACCGCACAAATAAGACCCTGAACATACTGAAGGAAGAGTTTGGCAAAGACCCGGCTGTGGAGGCCTTATTTACCAACGTGGCCAACCTATATCAAAGCAAGGAATCGGTAGAGTCGGGCGCCATAAAAGACGCCCAGCAGTTCTACAGCTTTCATGGTGCGGCTTACACTTTGGGTGAAGATGTCAAAGGCACCGTACAATTGCCCAATGCCTACGGGAAAAAGCCATTTCATGCCGAAATGACCGTGCAACTTTCAGAAATAGACTCGGTTGATCAGAACTATGTGATCCGCATGAGTCAGTCTGTCGATGCGAAACAATTGACCGATGCCACCTACAACTTTTTGAAAACCCTGGCAGGAGATGGGGCCAAACTGCCAAAGCGCAAGGAATTTCCTACGCTTTCGAACGAAACTTGGACCGCATCGCGCATTCATGGCCCAAGTGGTTGGATCATTTATAGCATTGAAACGAAATCGGTTTCCAGCGATGGTGTGACACAGATAGAAGAGCGCATCATCGAGCTACTGTAACTTTGTGGAAATTTTTCGTCAGGTTTTAATAAACCTCCGACTTAAGCGTTATAGCTTTGCGGACAAATAAAAAGTTGACCGAAAAATGAGAAAATTAGTATTGATCAGCGCTTCAGCCATTCTGCTGAGCAGTTGTGTTTCCAACAAGAAATTTGCAAGCCTTGGCGATGAATATGCCGCCTTGAAAGATCTTCACGAGAAGAATCTATCTGATCTTGCTCGCACTCAAAGGGAATTGCTGTCGTGCCAATCGTCCACCAAGTCGTTGGAAGATCAATTGGGCTATCTGAAAACGCAGAATTCGCAATTGATCAGCAACATCGGTGAATTCACCACCCTCACAACCAAAGGCGCTCAGAATCTTGAGAAATCGTTGGAGAGCATCAACGAAAAAGATACGCAGATCAAGAAGCTGAACGAAGCCCTTAACCGAAAGGATTCTGTGACCATTGCCTTGGTGACAAGTATAAAAGGAGCCCTCGGCAATCTTTATGATGAAGACATCACCGTTCAGGTTGAGAAAGGTGTTGTATTTGTTTCCATCTCCGATAAGTTCCTGTTCAAGAGCGGAAGTTATCAGATCAACTCGGCTGCAAAAGATGTGTTGGGCAAAGTGGCCACCATCCTCATATCGCGCCCAACTATGGACGTGATGATAGAAGGCCACACGGATAATGTGCCATTCAAAAGAGGTGAACTTGAAGACAACTGGGATCTTAGCGTGAAGCGTTCAACCGCACTGGTCCGTATGCTTCAGAAGGATTTCTCCATCGCCCCTTCGCGCATGACAGCGGCCGGAAGAAGCGAATATGTTCCATTGGTGACCAACGAAACCAGCGATGGTCGTGCTTCAAACCGAAGGACCCGCATCATCATCCTACCTAAATTAGATCAATTCTTCGGAATGATCGAAGAAGGATTGAAAGGACAATAATCCCGCATTACAGCTCATTCGCTGAACAAGCCAACACCTCAAGGTGTTGGCTTGTTTGTTTTTATACATTGCCCAGCGATACGATCGCCATCCATTATTAGTGACAAAACAACTCACCTACCTCCTTGCGTTCATCAAGTTCACGCACATCATGGATTTTATGATCATGATGCCATTAGGTGCCCATTTAGAAAAGGTCTGGAGCATTTCGCCTAAGGAATTCGGTATTCTGGTGGCCGCCTATACGTTTAGTGCGGGCACGGTCGGTCTGCTCGGGTCGTTCTTCATGGACAGATTCGATCGCAAGCACGCACTCATCTTCTTATACATCGGGTTTCTACTTGGAACGTTTGCCTGTGCACTTTCCGATACGTACCAAATGCTGCTCTTGGCACGATGCCTAACGGGGGCATTCGGTGGTCTGCTTGGCGCTACGGTGCTGGCCATAGTTGGCGACCTGACCCCTATGACGAAACGCTCAGAAACCATGGGAACCATCATGGCCGCATTTTCGGCCGCATCGGTGTTCGGGGTGCCGTTCGGGCTATTCTTGGCCACCCGCTTCGGTTGGCAGGCGCCATTCTTTTTCTTAGGCGTGGTTGGACTGCCCATTCTGATATTCAACATGGTGATGGTGCCGAACGTGCGCGAACACTTGATACAAGGAAAGCAAAGTCCGAAGGTTATTTTGCGTTCCATGTTGGCCGATGGAAATCAGCTGACAGCGCATGTCTTCATTGTGCTATTGATGCTCGGTCAATTCTCAGTCGTCACCTTCATCGCCCCTTTCATGGTTTCAAATGTCGGTTTCTCGGAAGGTCAAGTGGCCTACATCTATTTGGCCGGAGGATTGGTGACGCTCATCTCATCGCCCCTGTTCGGACGTTGGGCCGATAGGTACGGTCAATTCAGGTTCTTTGTCATCGTCACGCTATTGTCGCTCATTCCACTATGGGCCATAACCAATCTCCCTCAGCTTCACATTGCGGCCGTTCTGGGCATTACCAGCATCATGTTCATACTCATTTCGGGAAGGATCATTCCTGCCATGACCATGATCACATCCTCGGTTCATTCCGACAGACGAGGTGGCTTCATGAGCGTCAATTCCAGCATTCAACAACTAGGTGCTGGGGTGGCAAGCTACTTGGCCGGCAGCATCATGGTGAAGTCTGCAGCGGGCAGCTACCAGAATTATCACCTTGTGGGTTACATGGCCATTGTGGCTTCTTTGGTGGCCATACTAGTTGCTAAAAGATTGCGGGCTGTTTCTTAAGAACGGCTTAGTCTCCTCTATCAATAACTCTGAAGGACGCTTATAGGCAAAGCGTTCGAACCTGATCCGTTATTGATCTGAACGATGTAATATCCTTCAGCCAAATTCACAATATTGACCACGTTCGGAATTTGCTGATAGTTTTTGTTGAAAACCAAGCGACCTGAGGTGTCCATAATGCGAATGTCTGAATCGGTATCTGCAAAGCTGCCAGTATTGATTGTGAACATGCCATTGTTTGGGTTCGGATAGAGCGAAAAACCACTATTGGTCGGGTCTTCATTTCCAACGGTCAACCCCTGTTCGGTTTGACATGTTTCAATCTGTGTCCAGTCAATATTCACGCAAAAATCAAGATGTTCGAAGATCTGACCTTGATTGTTCACCAGCACTTCATAGGTGTTGGTGACCGGCACCCCTGGAATGTTGACGAAAATTGAATATGCCGTATCGCTGTTCGGAACGAACGCAAACTCATACTCTCCCAGTTCGTTCGTAGATATCCGACCCTGTGCCTGACCTGGAGGGGTCTTCTCAACCACCACGTCTATAAGTGGAATCGGGTCTTGCTCAGATTGAGTTTTCCCAGTTGGATCATACCATACTGTGCCTGCAATGATACCACTACCATTGAACAACATGGGTTCGATGACGGCAATGTTCTTGACAAAGTTGTTTCCGCACATGTCGAACACAGTAGCATCGTTCCAATCGTAAACATCGGGATAGAACGTTTCAACACTCATTGGATAGAATTGATCGTTCGGATCAGCCATCAACACGAAGTGCTGGAAGTTGTCAACCTGACCAAAATTGTATTGACCTACCGCATTTGTCATTACCGAATTGATGACAACCCAAACTCCTGGATCTGCGGCATGATGTTCATAGCGGATAACCTCACAGCTTATACACGGAAGATTGCCCATCATAAGTGTCCCCTGCAAAGAACTTGTGGTTGAGCTCACCTGTATCAAGTCCGTGGCAACACAACCGTTAAAATCTGTGATGGTAACTGAATAGGCGGCCTCAACTGAGCTTTGCGTAGGCGTCAATACTGCCGTAGTGACACTTATCACGTTCAGTTCTGGAGATGATGTCCAATCAGATGCAAATGGAGCAGTTCCGCCAGATATCAAAATGTCTAATGGCGTTGGCCCATTACTCGGACATAAACTGATGCTCGTTCCTGCCGAAAAATCGACAGTCAAAACAGCTGGTTCGCCAATTCCGAACGGAACCAATGTCTGACATCCGTTGGCGTCCTGAACGGTCGCTGTGTATGAACCGGCCGAAAGCGCAGTGAAAATACCTGTCGGCTGTTGGCCGCTGCCAATGTCGAATGTGTAAGGCCCTGTTCCGCCTGTGGCGCTTATGGTAGCCGAACCGGTCGCGTTTCCGTTGCAATCAGCATCGCTGTTGGCATCAAGTGATCCTGAAAGGGCTGTAGGTTCGCCAATGCTGAACGCAACCAATGTCTGACATCCGTTGGCGTCCTGAACGGTCGCTGTGTATGAACCGGCCGAAAGCGCAGTGAAAATACCTGTCGGCTGCTGGCCGCTGCCAATGTCGAATATGTAAGGCCCTGCTCCGCCAGTGGCGCTCAAGGTAGCCGAACCGGTCGCGTTTCCGTTGCAATCAGGTTCGGTGCCGGCATCAATTGATCCTGAAAGCGCTGTAGGTTCGTTGGTGGTGAAACCTATCACCGTTTGGCACAGATTAGCATCCTTTATTGTGACGAAATAATCACCTGCTGCCAGACCTGAGAAACTACCGCTCGATTGTGGCCCCGAACCTAGATCATAAGAATAGGGAGCCGTTCCTCCGATACCAGTTACTTCTGCAGATCCAGTAGCATTTCCATTGCAATCCACATCGTTATCTTCCAAAACTGATGCAGAAAGCACCTCTGGCTCGTTGATGGTGAAACCAAGTAGGTTCTGACATCCATTGGCATCCTTAATTTCAAGGGTATAATCACCCGAATTCAGTCCGGTGAAAATGCCAGTGGGCTGTGGACCAAACCCTAGATTGAAACTAAATGCGCCAGTTCCGCCATAGGCCATGGCTGAGACGGAGCCAGAAGCGGTTCCAAAGCAGGTTACATCCATTGTCGCTTCAATTGAACCTTCGAGAGGAGTTGGAGGCTCCACTATCGTTATTGCTACCGGTGATTCGCAACCGTTGGCATTCTTTGCAATAATGGTATGATCGCCTGCGGCCAAACCACTGAAAGTATTGCTGGCCTGGGGTCCGCTTCCAATATCAAACGTGAACGGACCAGGACCACCCGAAACTGAAAGCGTAACTGAACCGGTTGAAGAACCGTGGCAATCAACCTGCGTTATCGAATTGACCGATGCCGAAAAAGGAGATGGTTGAAGCACATTTATGACATTGGTTGTAACATCCGAACAGCCATAGTTGTCGTAGATCATGGCAAAGTATGGGCCTGCGCACAGGTTGGTGGCAGTTGGGGTCGCTTGAGCACTCACATCGCTCCAAATAAAATTGTAGAAAGGTGCGTTCGGACCTGTGATGGATACCGAGGCCTGACCATCGCAGGAGCCAACACAGCTTGTTCCCATCATAGACACATTGAACTGTGGTTGTCCAAGAACAACAATTGTCCTTTTTACTGAAATGGGTAAACAAGAAAGAGAAGACACCGTCATCTTCATCTCGTATATTCCTGGAGAGTTGTAAGTGTGTTGGGCAAAGGGACTGGTTAGGTCATTAATAGGTTCGCCTCCATCGCCAAACTCCCACATTCGTTGCGATAAGGTCCCTTCAAGCAATGACTGGTCTTGAAATTGCAATTGAACATTGACGCAGATGAAGATGGTGTCGTTGGTCTGTCCATTTTGTCCCGTAACGAGCAACCCTTCCTGACACAGGGCCATAGCACTTAGCGATGAGCCACTTAATATCAGCATCAATAGGAGGTCTTTCACTTGTTTCATGTCGCAACGATTTGAGATGTTCCACACAGAAAAACTGTATGTGATCTCCGATACGGGAAAGAAGTCGATCGGTTATACCGCCCTGAATTGATCCGTTACTTTTTCGATGAACGACACATCAACTACAGACCAAGTACACTGACAGGTAGTGTTTGGCGACCTGAGGATGACTGGATCAGCATAAGGTAATATCCGGGTGAAACGCCATTGACGGCCAGGCGACCAGGAGCGTTTGTCATCGAGGTCGTGTATATTGCTCTTCCCGAAATATCGACCAATTGAAGCGTCATATCCTGGCCTTCAAATGCACCGGTGATCAGCATGAAATCGCCATTGTTCGGGTTTGGATAAATGGTGGTGAGCATGTCGTTCGGTTCTACTTCTTCCGCACCCAGCGTACCACATCGATATATTCCACCCGATGCAGTATCAACGCAAAGGTCGAGTTGAGCGTAAAGAAGATCATTTGGGTCAATGGTAATGGAATAGGTCTCCATCATTGGAAGACCCGGTAGGTTGACGTAAAGGGTATAGATCGCAGCATCTACTTCCATGAAATTGAATTCGAACTCTCCATTGATATCAGTTGTCGACTTGCCCTGTGGAGTACCTGGAGGGGTTTTTTCCACCACCACATCGATCAATGGGATCGGATCCAAAGCAACTTGTAGCTTACCTGGTCCGCTATAGCTCCAAAGTGTTCCGCTCAGCGTACACTGCCCCTCTTGAGTTGGCGGCACTATCACCTCAATGTCCTTCTGGGTCAGCGTGGCACAACCGGTGTTGAGAACAAACGCATCCTCCCATAAGTATGTCGGATCCGGAACATCATAATAGGTCTGCAATGCATTTGGATGGGCAGCATTGTCTGGGTCGGTCATGAGGCGGAAAGCGGAATAAGCAGGCACTGCTTGAAAGAAATATTCCCCGGCCGCGTCAGTGGGCGTTTGAGCAATGGTATCCCAATCTGATATTGCCTGCTTCAGTATATAAACTTCGCAGGCCATGCATGGAACACCACCCACCGTAATTTCGCCCTGCACCTGACTCACCGAAGGGAATAATGTGACTTCATCCGTGGCAATGCAACCATTGTTATCGGTGACTGTTGCCGTGAAGGTCGCAAACATGTTTCCAGTAATCGGGGAGAGCGATGGGTCCTCCGCATTCACATCAGAAAGACCCATAGCAGGTGTCCATGTGATCTGGTAAGAAGTAACTACAACTGTTCCGCCCGTTATGTCGAGATCGAGCTGTATCTCAGGGCCACCGGGGCAGGCATAAATATCTTCTCCGTTAAGTATCGTGGCTACGAGCTCTTCTGGCTCAAAGATCTGAGCTGTTGAGGTGTAAGGCACTAAGGTGCAACCAAAATCGTCTGTAATATTGGCGGTATATACACCTGCACATTGGTCGGTCAACGGGGTGGTCTGAGAAGTGGAAAGCCAGGTGGCGGTATATGCCCCGGCATTCGGACTGTCGAAAATGATCTCGGCCTGGCCATCGCACACCCCGTGGCAAGACATGTCGGTGGCAGAGGCTGATACCGAGGGGTTTCCCAGAACCACGATGGTCTCCGAATGGGATTGGTCGCAACCGAATCCATCCGTAATGGTCAACATGATTTCATAAATGCCCTCCTCGACCGGAAAGAAGCTTGATGTCGGAGATCCACCAGGCAGTTGACCACCGTTTGCAAACCACTGCCAATTTGCAATGCCGTTGGGTGAGGATGACGCATCAACAAGTGGTTGCACCACAGAAACACAAATCGTGTCCTCCCCATAGTCAAAACCAATTGTAGCACCACATTGAGCAAAGGACAACATCGACTGTAAGGTTGAAAAAGTGAAAAGGCCAACAAGCGTCAGCGAGCGGAAAAGGTTTGATGGTCTGAACATGGTAAGAGAGAAAATTAATCGATTATTCGGTCGGTAAGCGCATACGACAAACGGTTGTTAAGGTTCTATGCCAGCTACATTTGTAACTGACATCGGTCAATTGGAGTATTAAGGTAATTAACCAAAATGAGTTGAGAGTAAAAAGTCTTCTGGCTAGGGCCTTTTTTTTACTGTTCGCGTCTTTTTTTCTGATGCGATCACCCTCTTGTGCTCAGACGTATGACTTCCAGAATTTCACGGTTGAGAATGGCCTATCTCAGTCGCAGGTGCTCAGTCTTTTCCAAAGCAACACAGGCGAGCTTTGGATGGGCACCAATCAGGGTGGCATCAACCGTTTCAACGGGTCGACATTTAGCCATCTGACCAAGGAGAACGGCCTTTCAGATAACGTTGTGTTCGCCATGGCGCAGGATAGCAAAGGGCGAATGTTCGTGGGCACGAACAACGGGCTGAACATCGTCATGGGGATTCGGATCGACACGCTGAACACCGACCAGGGCCTGCCCCACCCAGGCGTGATCAGCCTTTTGGTCTCCAAGTCGCAGGAAATATGGATTGGGACCGGAAAAGGAGTGGCCAGGTTAGTGGGAGATTCGATCATTGCGTTCGCGCAGGATTCCACGCTATCGGCATCAACTGTGCTCAATATCAGGGAGGGAACGGATGGTTCCATCTGGTTCTGCACAGTTCAAAATGGGCTTTTCCGCTGGAACGGCAAGACCACAGAGAATTGGACCACTTGGAACGGGCTGAATCGTAACTACGTCTTCGATGTGATGCCGCTTGGCAAATATGATGCGTGGGTTTTCGGCTACAATGGGCTCTACCGCTTGAAGAACCGCCAACTAGAACTGATCCCCGTTCCGAAGGAACTAGGATCCAACACCGTTTACTACGGTTATCAACGCGATAAGGCGAAGAGCATATGGATCGGAACTTCGGCCGGGGTGCTTAAATACACCAAGGGTGAATTCACACTACTTACTGAAGAGAACGGCCTGGTGGACAACAACATCTGGAAGATCATTCAAGACCGTGAAGGCAACATCTGGTTCGGGTCGAAGACGAATGGGGTTTCAAAACTTAATAGCGAACGCTTCAAGCTATACAACTCCAAGGACGACCTGACCGATCCTACCGTTGATGCCGTGTTCCGTGATGATCGAGGCCAACTTTGGCTGGGAACCCTTCAGGGAGCGACCACCTGGGATGGCGACAATCGGAAAACGTACAAGGAAACTGACCGCCTGAGTTCGGAAATCGTAAACGACTTTGCGCAGCACCCTGACGGGCGAATATTCATTGCAACCGATTTCGGGGTAACGGTGCAT
Source organism: Chryseobacterium gleum (assembly GCA_945874195.1). Classification (GTDB taxonomy): domain Bacteria; phylum Bacteroidota; class Bacteroidia; order UBA10329; family UBA10329; genus UBA10329. Next base: position 1,675 of record CAMCFW010000007.1, on the reverse strand, counting down.
GACCAGGGAACAATGACCCCCTACACCTCTGAACGTCTTGCGATCAATGATGTTCAAGACGTGTTCATCGATGGTGAAAAGGTCTGGTTGTGCACCCAGGGTGGCCCCGCGCTACTCGAAGGCGGACAGATCACCCAGCCTTACAACGCGTTTGCGTTCAACAATTACGTGTTCGATGCTGCCCGAAAAGGCAACAACATATGGTTTGCCTACGAAGATGGCGTGCTGAAATTCGATGGTCGCACCTTCACCCAGCTGAAGGCCAAAGACGGCTTTTTCGATGGCCGCACTCGCAGCATTGCCGTGGCACCCAATGGCGATCTCTGGTTCGGCACCAACGATGGGGTCTATCGCTTTGACGGAAAAACGTGTCGGAACTACGGCATCAAGCAAGGGCTTCTATCAGATGCTGTCTATTCTTTAGGGTTCCACAAGGACGGGAGCTTGTGGGTTGGCCATTCAAAGGGACTCTCGCGCCTACTCTTCGATGGAAACGAACTTGAGGACATCATCCGCTTTGGGAAGGCGCAAGGATTTTTGGGTATCGAATGCCGAACCAACGCCATCTGGATGGACCCTGATGGAAAAATCTGGGTTGGAGCGACCAATGGGCTAGTGGAATACGACCCTTCGCTCGATAAGGGAATCTATTTCAAGCCGCTTACGCGCCTTACCGCCATCAAGTTGTTCTCGCAAGACAGTGACTGGAGTCTCTACACCGATTCGGTCAGTCAAGATGGTATTCCGTTCAATTTAGAACTTCCATACGACAAGAACCACCTCACATTCGAGTTCTCTGGGGTTAGCCTCACCTCGCCCGCCTCCATCAACTACACCTACATTCTGGAAGGACTGGACGATGATTGGCAACCGATAACGAACAACAACTCCGCAAAATACTCGAACATTCCACCGGGCACCTACACCTTTCGGGTCAGGGCCGGTTTTGGCGATGAACTCTGGAAAAATCAACCGGTTTCATTCGAATTTACCATACGTGCGCCTTTCTATCGCACCACTTGGTTTTACCTTTTTTGCGCGGCAATTGCCCTTGCCATTGCTTATTCTTATTACACGATCCGCAAGGCCAACGTGCAGATAACCCGTCAGAAACAGGAGATTGAACAACAGAAGAATGTGATTGAAAAAAAGAACCGAGAGATGGTGGACAGCATCAATTACGCCAGCACAATTCAATCGGCAATTCTACCTTCAGAAGAACAATGGGCCGAACTTTTACCCGATTCGTTCGTGTTCTATAAACCAAAGGACATTGTAAGTGGCGATTTCTATTGGCTAGGGAATGCTGGCGATGAAGTATTCTTTGCGGCCGTAGATTGCACTGGTCATGGCGTTCCGGGGGCTTTGATGAGCATTGTGGGATATAACGGATTGAATCAGGCCATCAACGAGCATCTTCTGACTGAGCCTGCCAGCATTCTGAACTATTTGAGCACCAGCGTGAACGAATCGCTCCGAAAATCTGAACACGATGATTATGTCCGCGATGGAATGGACATTGGACTTTGCCGATTCAACCCCAAGACCAAAAAGTTGGCGTTTGCGGGTGCCTTCAACCCCTTGCTGATCATTCGCAACAACGAAGAGATCCTTATTAAAGGAGACCGTATAGCCATTGGCAGCATGGACCATAGAACCCCATCGTTCGTAAACC